>JAHLBL010000237.1 GCA_020625635.1 bacterium | reverse complement strand
GCTGAAGTTGTAGGAGCTGTAATGTTTCATAATTATCTCCCGTGAGTTATTATCGTCATAAATGCCGATGTCAGCATTATAAGCCTCGTAATCCGTTTTGTCAAGAACGGTATCGGTTTTTTCACAAATTATCTGATAATGATGATCGGCTTGCCCGTACAGGAAACGCAGCCGCGGAAAACCTCGACCTCGGTATCATCGATGAGGTTTTTGTAAACGCCGTCGGGGAAATCGACGCGCACGCAGGCGCTCTGTGCTTTAAGCGAGAACACGCCCAAAGCCGACCTGCCGTCCTTTTTGTACACGGCGGAGAGGAAGCTGTCGGAAACAGCCCTGACGGTGAACGTGCTGTCGGTGAAAATGCCGTCCTTCTTAATATCCGCGAGCCTGCGGATAACGCCGCTTATGTCCCCGCCCGAGGTGAAGTCCACGGTGTCCCTGTCAAAAAGGCTCGGAAGGTGCGTCACGGAGTTCTCCTGTCCCGCGTAGACGAGCGTCATTCCCTTGCGGAAAAACATAAACGCGGTGTAGTTGAGCAGCGACAGGCTGTCGGGGATCAGGAACGCCGCCCTCGTCTGGTCGTGGTTCTCGAGGAAACGGAGCTTTACGTAGTTGTCGGGGTAGATATACTCCTGCATATTCACTGCCTCGGCGTAGGTTTCAAGGCTGCCCCTGCCCTCGATATAGGCGCGCATAGCTCCGTAGCAGTCGTACTCATAGCTGATATCGAACGCGCGGTAGATCTCGGAATCCGAAAGCGCCGTGATACCTCTGCCGCGCATATATGTGATGAAACCCGGCTCGACCGATTCGCTGAGCCAAATGCAGTCGGGACGCACCTTTGCGACCTCTGCCCTCGCTCTCTCCCAGAACTCTATCGGGATCAGCGGAGCAACGTCACAGCGGAAGCCGTCGACGATCTCCGCCCAGAAACAGAGGGTCTCGATCTGATAGTCCCACAGCTCCTTCGCGGAATAGTCGAGGTCGATTATGTCCGTCCAATCGCCCACACGGTTGCCGAACGAGCCGTCCTCACGGTGATAGAACCACTCAGGGTGCTCCCTGGAGAGCTTTGAGTCGGGCGAAGTGTGATTGTACACAACGTCGATCATACACTTCATCCCGCGGGCGTGTATATCGTCAACAAGCTCTTTGAAATCGTCGAGCGTGCCGAATTCGGGATTGACGGCGCGGTAGTCGCTGATCGCGTAGGGCGAACCGAGCGTACCCTTGCGCTGAAGCGTGCCGATAGGATGGATCGGCATAAACCAGATTATATCCGTGCCGAGCTCCTTTATGCGCTGAAGCTGAGGACGAACCGCCGCGAATGTGCCCTGCGCGCTGAAGTTCCTCACGAATATCTGATACATCATCATATTTCTGAGCTTTTTGTCGGTGTTTTGTGCCATAACGAAACCTCCCTGTTATTTATTTGGTTGTTATTATGATACAATAAATGCGCGGATTTGTAAAGCAAGGTTGAGATAAATTAAACATCGACCATTAACCTGTAGTTTATGCAACAATTCTGTAATAAAATTTCAATTTTACACATAAAGCGCTGATGTTCGCGGAGATTACCGCAACATACTGCAAGAAAAATTCGTCAACTTGCAATATCATATTGACAAAGAAACCGCAATAGTATATACTGTTAATATTGATTTTTAAAAAATAACGGAGGGATTCTTATGTGTGGAATTGTCGGATATGTAGGACCGCGCGACTGCTCTGACGTGCTGATATCAGCGCTTACGAAGCTCGAGTACCGCGGCTACGATTCCGCGGGAATAGCCGTGTTTGAGAACGGCAAAATCGAGGTAGCGAAATCCAAGGGCAGACTGTCCGACCTCGTAGCAAAGATGGAAAAGCTCGGCAAGCCGATGGGACACGCGGGCATTGGTCACACACGCTGGGCTACTCACGGCGAGCCGTCCGACGTCAACTCTCACCCGCACTCGGGCAGACGCGTCACCATCGTCCACAACGGAATCATCGAGAATTATAAGGACATCAAAAAATTCCTGATAGATAACGGCAGAACGGAGTTTCTCAGCGACACCGACACCGAGGTAGTCGCTCAGCTTCTCGACTACTACTACGACGGCAACCCGATCCGCTGTATCAGACGAGTACTGCACGAGATCAGGGGCTCGTTCGCGCTCGGCATTATCTTTGCCGACCGTCCCGAGACGGTCTACGCCGTCAGGTGCGAGTCGCCGCTTATCGTCGGTCTCGGCAAGGGCGAGGCGTTTATCGCCTCCGACGTCCCCGCCATCATCAAATACACAAAGGATTACTACCTGCTCGAGTACGGCGAGATCGCCGTTCTGAAGAACGGTACAGCCAGCTTCTGCGACCTGCACGGAAAAATGGTCGAAAAAGAGCTCAAGACTGCCGACTTTGACGAGGACAGCGCCGAGAAGGGCGGCTACGAGCACTTTATGATAAAGGAGATCCACGAGCAGCCGACAGCCGTTAAGACGACGATCACTCCGCGAATCGAGAACGGTCTGCCGAATCTCATCGAGTGCGGCATCACTCCCGAAACGCTCGCGAGCTTCAACAACATTTTCATCGTCGCCTGCGGTACGGCTATGCACGCGGGAATGGTAGGAAAATACGT
>JAHLBL010000236.1 GCA_020625635.1 bacterium | reverse complement strand
GCGCGTTTAAGGAGGGGCGATATGACTGATAAATCAAAAATGATCTTCGGCAATAAAATAAGCGGCAAAGCCTGTCGCAAGGCTGAAAAAAACAAGCGCAAATACGCGAGAAAATACGGTGACGACAGCAGCTCGGACTACAGCGTAAAAATCACCGAAAACGCCTGTCTGAACAAGCCTCTCGGCGTATATGACGTCAGGATCGACGAGGGCAGGGGCGAGATTCCCTTTGACCTCAAGAAGGGACTTATAGTCGGCAACATCCGTATGGGATTCGGTCACTACCGCATTTCAATAGCTATGGCGTCCGCCGCGCACGCGCTCGGCTATACGCCGTACTGGATGGATCTGAACTCCTTCCCGAACACGACCTGCACAAAGGTTATCGGAGCGCAGAACGACCTCTACTCGCTCGGCTCGCGTATTTCCCAGAAGAGCAGAGTTTTCAATAAAACTGTGTGGGAGCCGCTCAACTACGAGGGCTTCCGTCAGCTGAGCTATAACTCCTCCGACCAGAAAAACGCGGAGCTTATGGCGGCAGTTTTCAAAAATATTCCGAAGGACATTCCCGTTATCGGCACACACGTCTGGCCTGCTCAGGCAGCGGTTCACGCGGGTATGCGCCACGTTGTAAACGCGATCCCCGATAACTGGCCGATGGCTCTGCATCTTGCTGAAGGCAGCGTGCACACCATTCAGACACATCAGTCCTACATCGGCTACCGAATCCTCAACGGCATGAAGAAGAGCGACGTGCTTAATCCGATGCCTCCCGAGAGCCTCGTCTACACGGGGCATTACATCGACCACGAGCTTGTCTCGAATCTCGAGGCGGACTGCGACCGCCGAATAGAGCGCAAGCTGAGCAGCAAGCCGATGAGGTTTCTTATGACGATAGGCGGAGCGGGCGCTCAGCGCGAGCTGTTCGCGGCTGTAATACGCCATCTGATTCCGTTTATCCGAAGGAAAAAGGCTGTTCTATACGTCAACGTGGGCGACTACAAAAAGGTATGGGATGAGCTCTGCGGAGAGATAAAGGACCTCGATAAAATGAGCAAAACTCACTTCAACGACTGGGCAGACACCGAAGCGTTCTCCGAAGCCACGGTTGACGGAGAGGTAAGCGGTATTCACGCGTTCTGGCACGAGAACATTTTCGAGGCGGTTTACTGCACAAATCTTCTTATGCGTTCCTGCGACGTTCTGCTGACTAAGCCGAGCGAGCTCGCGTTCTATCCGCTGCCTAAGCTCTTCCTCAAGCGCATAGGCGGTCACGAAAAATGGGGCGCTATCCATTCCGCGGAGATGGGCGACGGCACCCTCGAGTGCACTGACGTACCGCACACCCTGCAAATGGCGGATATGTTCCTGAACGAAAAAGAACTGTTTATCGGGATGTGCGAACAGATCAAACTGAACAAAACCATCGGTCTCTACAACGGCGCGTACAAGGCGGTAGAGCTCGCGATGGGTATGAAGGATAAATAAGGAGGAGAATATGAAACGATTAAGCAAAAAACAAATGAGAATTTTCGCGGTAGGTCAGCTCGGCTGGTCTACGCTCAGCGGCATAATCAGCGCGTGGTTCGTCACGTTCTATCTGCCGACTCAGACAGACATCGACGGCGGAGCCGTACAGTATATAGTACCCGGACTGATTATCGGCGGATTCCTCACCGTACTCGGACTGATTACGGCGTTGTCGCGTGTGTTTGACGCAATCACCGACCCGCTGATCGCCTCGCTCTCGGACAGAAGCAAGAACAAACGCGGCAGACGTATTCCCTTTATGCAGTACGCGGCAGTTCCCCTTTCAGTGGTGACAGTTCTGCTGTTCTGCGCGCCCGTCAACGAAATCAGCTCGATCAACGTAGTATGGATCTCAATTTTCATAGTTCTTTTCTATCTCTTTATGACTATGTACTGCACGCCCTATAACGCGCTGATCTCCGAATTCGGCAAAACTCAGGACGACAGAATGTACATTTCCACCGCAATCTCTCTCACCTTCTTTGCGGGCACGATGCTCGCTTATACGCCGTTCGCGTTCGCGGGTATGCTGCGCGGAAGCTTCGGCTTCGCGTGGAGCTACCGCCTCTGCTTCATCATCCTCGCAATCATCTCCTGCATCTGTATGCTTATCCCGACCTTCTTCCTGAAGGAAAAGGATTTCGTCGAGACGAAGCCCTCCGAATCAAATATGCTGAAATCTCTCGCGGCAACCTTCAAAAACGGAAGCTTCCGCGTATTCGTGTCATCCGACATTATGTACTGGGTAGGACTGACGCTCTTCCAGACAGGTCTGCCGTTCTTCGTAAAGGTTTCAATGAATCTGAACGAATCGTTCACTATGATATTCCTCGGCGGTATGACGATCCTCTCGGCGGCATTCTATCCGTTTGTACCCAAGCTCGTTAAGAAGTTCGGCAAGAAAAAACTCGTAATTACAGGCTTCCTCGGACTTGCTCTCGCTTATGTGGTAGCGGGACTGATAGGCATAATCGGCACAACGGTCGTTCCCGGCGTTGTTTACGGCGTGCTTATCTGCGTTATCGCGGCGTTCCCGATGGCGCTTCTGGGAATTATCCCCCAGTCGATCGTCGCCGACGTCGCCGAGGCTGACGGCTACGA
>JAHLBL010000235.1 GCA_020625635.1 bacterium | reverse complement strand
TTTGAGACTGTTGTTCTCTTTGATAAATGTAAAAAGGAAATTACTCTCGGCGAGGATCCGACCAATGTTGACGGTCTTAACTTCCTTTCGGGAAAGACCATGGACTTTGTAAACCGCAAGGCGTTTGAAGGTACCGTACTTGCGCACAACGACGGCGGAGTTCCCAACATCGTGCTTGAGGTTGAGGAGATGGACGAGGCTAACCTCGGTTACCTCATTTACTTCCTCGAGAAGGCTTGCGCGATTTCGGGCTATGTCCTCGGCGTCAACCCCTTTAACCAGCCCGGTGTTGAGAGCTATAAGAAGAATATGTTCGCTCTCCTCGGTAAGCCCGGTTATGAGGACCAGAAGGCTGAGCTCGAGGCAAGACTCGGATAATTGAGTAGTTTCAAAAGTAAAAAACAATAAGGAGGAGTAAAAGTATGGTTACTTTACTTATCGGCAAAAAAGGTTCAGGAAAAACTAAGAAGCTCATCCAGCTCGCTAACGAGGCTGTTGCTGCTTCTCAGGGTAATGTAGTTGTTATCGAGAAGGGCGCTAAGCTCACCTACGATATTACTTCAAAGGCTCGTCTTATTGACACTGACCAGTACGGCGTAGCAGGCTATGATATGCTCTTCGGCTTTTTAAGCGGTATCTGCGCGGGCAACTACGACGTAACCGATATTCTCGTAGATTCAACATTCAAAATCGCTCCTGAGGGAGTAGCTGGACTCGAGGCTTTCACAGAGAAGCTCCAGGCTCTCAGCGAGACCTCCGGCGCCAACATCGTTATGCTGATTTCCGCCGCCGAGGAAGAACTCCCGAACGAAATCAACGCTGTTTGCGAGAAAGTCTGATAATTGAAACTTTTGGGAGAGAGCGCGGCTCTCTCCCTTTTGTTTTGCCTGTAAACTATTGTCATTTTTACAAAGCTATGATATAATTGTATTCGTATAATTATGATTACAGGTGATTGGCTTGAAATTTCAACAGGATAAAATCAGAAATTTTTCAATAATAGCCCATATCGACCACGGCAAAAGCACGCTCGCGGACAGAATTCTTGAATTGACTCAGAGCGTAGCCGTTCGCGATATGGAGGCTCAGATACTCGATGATATGGAGCTCGAGCGCGAGCGCGGTATCACTATCAAGGCGCGCGCGGTCACGGCGGTCTATCACGCCGACGACGGCGAGGACTATCTGCTGAATCTTATCGACACCCCGGGACACGTCGACTTCAACTACGAGGTCAGCCGTTCTCTCGCGGCGTGCGAGGGCGCTGTGCTCATCGTCGATGCGTCACAGGGAATAGAGGCTCAGACTCTGGCGAATACTTATCTCGCGGTAGACAGCGGTCTGGAGATCGTACCCGTCGTTAACAAGATCGACCTGCCTTCCGCGGATCCCGACAGGGTAATAAGCGAGATCGAGGACGTAATCGGAATCCCTGCCGAGGACGCTCCGCGCATCTCCGCAAAGCAGGGAATCAATATCCACGACGTTCTTGAGAAGATTGTCAGCGACATCCCCGCTCCGACGGGCGACATAAATGCCCCTCTGCGCGGACTTATATTCGACAGCTACTACGACAGCTATAAGGGCGTAATCATCTACGTCCGCCTTAAAGAAGGTCAGATACACATAGGCGACGAGTTTAAGCTGATGGCGACCGGCTCTAAGTTCAATGTCGTTGAGTGCGGACTTATGCACGCGACCTCAATGGAAAATACAGGCGTGCTCTACGCTGGCGAGGTTGGCTACATCGCCGCTTCGATAAAATCGCTCTCTGACGCTCAGGTCGGCGATACGATCACGCTTACGACGAATCCCGCCGCTGAGCCGCTTCCAGGTTACCGCGAAGCGCAGTCAATGGTTTTCTGCGGAATCTACCCTGTGGACGGCGCCCGCTACGGAGATTTAAAGGACGCGCTCGAAAAGCTGAAGCTCAACGACGCCTCGCTTACCTTTGAGCCCGAAACCTCGGTAGCTCTCGGCTTCGGTTATCGCTGCGGCTTCCTCGGACTGCTTCATATGGAGATTATTCAGGAGCGTCTCGAGCGCGAGTACAACCTCGACCTTATCACCACCGCTCCCAGCGTAATCTATAAGATTCACAAGACCGACGGAACCGTCGAGAATATCGATAACCCGACCAACTATCCCGACCCCGCGCTTATTGCCGAGGCTGAGGAGCCTATGACGGACGCGCATATTTACTCGCCCGCCGATTATGTCGGCAATATTATGGAGCTGTGCCAGGACAGACGCGGTATCTTCATCGGTATGGATTATATCGACTCCGACCGTGTTGATATCCACTATCAGCTTCCGCTCGCGGAAATAATCTACGACTTTTTCGACACCCTGAAATCCCGCACAAGGGGCTACGCTTCCTTTGACTATGAGCTCAGCGACTACGTCAAGAGCGATCTCGTAAAGCTCGATATTATGCTTAACGGAGAGATCGTCGACGCGCTCAGCTTTATAATCCACAAGGACAAGGCTTACAGCCGCGCCAGAAAGATGGCTGAAAAGCTAAAGGAGAAAATCCCGCGTCAGCTCTTTGAGGTTCCGATTCAGGCGTGCATAGGCGGTAAGATTATCGCCCGTGAAACCGTCAAGGCTATGCGCAAGGACGTACTTGCCAAGTGCTACGGCGGCGA
>JAHLBL010000234.1 GCA_020625635.1 bacterium | reverse complement strand
ATCAAGGGGAAGGCTCGTTTGTTTTGAGCCTTCCCCTTTTCTTTGTATTATTATGATTCCATCTTAGCCGCTATACGCTGTATTCGTGTAGCGTCGTTGACGTCCACCGTTCCGTTTCCGTCAACATCGGCAAGCCTGAGCTGATCTGCATCAAGCGTAATCATCTTTGCGGCACAGCGCTGCACAAGTGTAGCATCGTTGACGTCAACCGTACCGTTTTTATCTATATCGCCAATCTCGTATTCGGGCTCGGTCGAGGTCTCTGTCTCGGTAGAAGTTTCCGTAACAGTTTCAGTGACAGTTTCCGTATCGGCTTCTGTCGTCTGAGGGTCAACAAATTTACCGTCCGCGCCGACTATTTTGTTGTTGTAGTCCTCCAAGCTTACAGCGTCAAACTGCTTCTGCGATTTCCACGCGCCGCCGTCAAACGCCTGATACTGGATAGCTTTCGCGTTATAATCTGTAGTAGTTATTGTAACAGAATAGATATGTATTCCGTTTACGTTGGTTCCGTTTTGCGCCATCGCATAGCTGTGGAACTCGCCGTCGTTGTTCTTATAGGTGAAAAAGTACCTGTATCCCGCCGCTTCCTGTTCAGCTGAAGGAAGATAGAGGAAGGTGTAATCATGCTCAACAGGCTCGGTGACTGTTTCTGTAACTGTTTCGGTCTCGGTTAGTGTTTCCGTAACAGTTTCTGTCAGGCTTTCTGTTTCCGTAACGGTTTCAGTCTCCGTAACAGTCTCAGTATCGGGCTCGGGAGTTGTATAGGTTAGAGTGAGCGTGCCGTCCTCGTTTTCAACAAGCGTAAACGTCACCTCTGTGCCGCCGGATACCATAAGCTTGTCCGCTCTGTCACCGAGCATAGCGGTGCTGTACAAGGTAACAGACTTAGCCTCACCCTGCCATCCGTCGGTCATATACCAGAACAGGTTATCCTTCACCTTAACTCCAACATAGCTCGTCTCGGTAAAGGTTGCTGTGAGTTTTCCGTCGACAAACCTGTACTCTCCCATATTGGCGGAATCATCCTTGTCGGCATAATCCCTGCCGTTTATATAGCCGAAAAGATAGTACTCGGTTTTCTCGGGCGCGTCGGTTTGTGTTTCTGTCTCAGTATTTGTTTCGGTTTCAGTTACTGTCTCCGTTTCAGTCTCGGTAACGGTCTCTGTTTCTGTAACCGTCTCGGTTTCGTCTGTCACCGTCTCCGTATTCGTTTCCGTCTCTGTCGCTGTCTCCGAAACAGTTTCCGTATCGGTTTCGGTCGTCTGCGGGTCGATAAACTCCCAGCTTGAGCTAAGTATTTTATTGCTGAAATCCTCCAGCTTTACACCCTCGTACTTTTGCTGTGCGAGCCATGTACCCCCGTTATAAATCTGGTACTGGATATGATTGGCGTCAACATCGGTAGTCGTTATATTGACCGCGTAAACACGAACTCCGTTGACCGTCGCGTTAGTCGGTTTAAAGCTATAGAAATGATAGTTGGAATCTGTTCCCTGATAATTGAATCTGTAGTTGTTTCCTGCCGCTTCCATTTCCGCTGACGGCAGGAACATAAAGGTATATTTGTGCTCAACAGGCGCAGTCTCAGTGACCGTTTCGCTGTCGGTTTCGGTGGATGTCTCGGTTTCGTCGGTAACTGTTTCTGTAGCAGTTTCGGTAACCGTTTCCGTAACAGTCTCCGTGACTGTTTCCGTTACAGGCTGAGTCCAGTATCCAACGAGATTTCCGCCTTCTGTGCCGTCATTCCACGCAGTAATCGTATATGTACCGCCGTTAACTGTTGTCAAATCCTCGGTCTGATTCCAGACCGCGCTCCACGAGGGAGATTGACTCTTGTCAACGCGGGCGAATATAACTTTCTTCAGCAGTCCGCTGAAAACATTGTTGTTGCCTTTCACCCATTTTGCGTCACTGTCGCCGCTGCTCCATGTATAAGCGTACCAGATTTCGTCGCCGTTAGTGCATTTTGATGCTGAAAGCGTCGCGGTATAATTCTCGGACGGAGTTGTCGAGGTAGCTGTCTCAGTTTCGGTTTCGATCTCTGTCGGATATGTGCCGTCGACAATCGGATCAAAAACAGGATCGCCGCCGTCGTAAAGCACCGCTATTCCCGTACTGCCAATCTGTCCCGAAACAGTGTTGTCATTCACGTAGAACTTGTTTCCCGTAATTTTGTCGGTATATGTTCCGTTGTTCATATAGTGAACGGGGATATTGCTGACGTATCTGTCTGTGCCGTAGTTGCAGTTTACGAGTACGGTTCCGCCGCTTCCGTAGCTGCCGCGGCTGATTGCGGCTATACCGTCTGCATTGTTGAGGTATTCGGCGGTTCCGCTGAATTTCGCCGCAAATTTATTGACAGCCGCGACCTCGGTCGAACGCCACGCTGTATCCGAGGCAATACCGAGGTCCTGTGTCATAGACGCGGGACGGGCAAGGTACATGCTCGTGACGTCCGCTCTCGACGCTGAAACAGCCCAGATCTTGTTTAGCTTTACGGTCGAATAGCCCGAGGTTTTTCCGTCTGCGTAAAGGTCGTGTGATTCGTCCCAGAGAACCGTCTGCGACTTTAAGCCGTTATACATATTCATAGGAATCGCGGCGGCGGCGTTTCCGCTCTCGACGTTATCCGCAATCGTGTAGAATATTCCCGAATCTGTAACCTT
>JAHLBL010000233.1 GCA_020625635.1 bacterium | reverse complement strand
GGAACGTATTTCTCAGAAAGGGACTTACACCCTCCTGAAAACGACCTCCATCGGGGAAGCGTCGTACACCATGATCCTTCCGATAATAAAGCTGCCCGTATATTCGAGCGACATAAAGCAGAAAACCTCATACACGGACGCGTCCTCGTTCACGATTTGAAGGTTTGTCGGGTATCCGCTGTCGGAGCGCAGGACGTGGACCCTGATTTTCTCGTCGCCGAGCGTGAGCGTATTGCCCGAGAATTTCAGCGTAAAGTGGTCGTACTCGTCGCGCCACTTCCCCTTTAGCTCACAGAGCACCTCGTCGACAATAGTGAAATTGCCGAAGCGCGACTTATCCGTCTTTTCGAGCGTGTCGCGGCTCTCGCCCGTTATCGGGAAGTACTCCGTCATCTCGAGCTTTCCGTCCTTATAGAGCAGCTCCCGCATTTCGGCGTAGTCGGAGTCGGCGTTCTCGCAGCGCATTCCGCGGTGCTTTAGTACAAGCTCGATACCGTCGTCGAGTTTTTTCTTCTTAAAGGTCGTGGTGAGCACGGGCGAATTGCGCCACAGCACGACGATATGCGGCGCGTCGATCTCGATGCGCGTGCCTATCACACCGCGCACCTCCCATGCTCCGTTGAGCGGATTGTTTTTCATTTTCTTCATCTCCGTTCGCGCGAATGAATTCAGGGGCTGGCTCTTTTTGAGCCAACCCCATAATTACGCTATTTTACCTTCTTATTTACAGACTTGCTCCATGCGGAATAAATCTTCTTACCCGAAACGGTCTTATATGTGCGGATGCGCACGTAGTACTTCTTGCCTGACTTCAGCTTCGTGATCGTGAACTTTGTCATTTTGCCGCGCTTTATAATGATATTCTTCGCGCTCTTGAACGACTTTTTGAGGCTGTACTGGATCTGATACGCCGTTATCTGGGTATTCTGCTTCTTAAATGAAACGGTGAGCTTCTTCTTGCCCGCGGTGAGCTTTTTGACCGAAGTCGCCTTCGGAACGATTCTGAACGCGAGCAGCTTTGTGCCGACGTACTTTCCGCTGAAGGTAACGGTCACGCCGTAAACGCCGACCTTCTTTCTGCCGTCCGAGTAGGAGACCGTATAATTTTCGGGCGAGATCACGTTGCCCGCGCTGTCGGTAACCTTAACAGCAGGCTTCTTAGCCTTGCCGTCATAGACGTACTTTTTCTTTGAAAGCTTCGCGGAAGCGAGCGCGGGAATCGCGAGAGCCGACATATCGGTGATCTCCTGAGTACACTGCTCGTCGAGGAAGGTCTTTCCGCAGGCTTCGCACTTGAAGTAAGCTTCGCAGCCGTCGGCGGTAAAGCTCGCGGGAACTGCCTCAACGGCAACCGCGCTGTGTCCGAGAGCGGGAGTTTCGACCGTCTTTGTCTGAGCGGTGAAACGCTCGTCAGTGAATACCGCGTCGTACTTAACCTCGCCGCCGTTCTCGCAGTCAGCCGCCCTGAGCTCTGTTGCCGAGGTCTTTACGGTCTCGCTCTCGACATGAGTATTGTCGCGCTCACAGGTTACGGAGGCTGTTACGGAGCTGTAGTCCTCAGCCCACTCGTAAACGGGCTCGCCCCAGATATGACCGCCGTCGGGATTGGGGACTGATTTTGTCTGGGTTTCAAAAAGCGGATTTTTAAATTCAGCGCTGTATGTATAAGGAGGAGTGTGCTCGCAGTCGACAATCAAGCCTCCCGAAATGAGAACCTTTGCCGTCTCGGTTTCGGTGTGCTCGCTGTCGTTTTTACAGGTAACTGTCGCGGTGACCTCGCTTAAATCGTCCGACCATACGTAGACGGGCTCACCCCAGTCGTGATCCTTCGCGGGGATCACGAGCTGCTCGTCGGTGACGGGCTTTGAAGCGTTCTTGTCCTCAAATTTCGCGCTGCCGTCGGCGTAGTGAGCCTTCACGCCGCTCTCGGTGCAGGTCGCGGGAACCTCAGCGACCGCCTCGGGCTTGAGATACATTTTTGACTTGAGGACGACCTCGCCGCTGTCGGAGAGAGAGCTTCCCGAAGTGAAGTACATATCCTTAGCCTTTGTGACGTTTTCATTCGGCAGGTTTGTGCCGCCGCTTACTGTATTGAGGGTGAGGATACCGCTCTTGATGTTGATTTTTCCGTTGACCTTGGACTCGCCTGTCTTTGAATCGCGGTAGTTCCATACCAGGATTCCGTAGTCCTTGTCGGAGGTGATATTGACCTCGCCCGCGTTTATGACAAACGCGTGAGCGGAGGTGTCGTCGTCGCCCTCGCCGAAGCGCACCGCGGCGCGCTTAGCGCTGATATCGAGCTTCGAGTTGGTGACCGTGATCGTGCCCGCGATATTGGAGATGACCGCGTTTGCGAAAGCGCCGTCGGAAACGACAGCCGCCTCGCTGTTGTTGAAGGTGATATTCTTAGCCGCCCAGATGCCCGTTGAGGACGATTCAATGCTGAGAGCCGTGCCGTCAACCGTAAGGCTTCCGCTCTTTGACGAGCCTGCGCGCACGCCGATGTACACGCCGTTCACGGTGAGGCTGCCGCCCTTAACGGAGACGTTTCCGCTCTCGCAGACGATACCCTCGGGGCTCTTGCCCTCGGCGTCGCTGAGCTTAGCGTCGCCCTTAATCACGATGTTGAGCTTTTGCAGGGCGCTGTATATCAGAGCGTTCGAGCGCTCCTTGTATTCGTATGATGTGCCGATTTCGGCGTTGTC
>JAHLBL010000232.1 GCA_020625635.1 bacterium | reverse complement strand
TCACGGAGTAATCATATCGGGTGAAGTTGGTTGCCTGCAGCTTCGAGTCATTTGTCACCGAGGTAACAAGCTGCCACTGATCGGAATTTTTAACGGCTTCGCTGTCGCTTGCAAAATTTGCGCCGTAGATTTCCCAGTTTTTCCAGTTGCGTCCCGAATAATTATTAGTGTCATTGGCTGTTGTCAGGCTGTAGTCGTTCAATATAAAGGCTTTATCGGCTTTTACAATGATATAGCCTGAACCACCGTTAAAGCCCCATTTCGTATTTGTGTTTCCGTCAACCAGTTTGTCATAGCCTTCGCCGCCTGTACTGCTTCCGCCCAGAGCTGTAAGCGTTGCCTGCTGACTGTTTGTATTCTTTTTGAATGCCTTGATACTACTAAGCGCATAGCCTGCGTCGGGTTCTGCGGTTAATGTAACCTGATTGCCTTTTGCGGCTTCGGCGGGGTTCGCGGTAACAGTACCATGCTCGGCAGTCTCAACATTTACGTTATAATGTCTCGGAACAGCGGTAAAGGTCGCAGTGTAAGTCGCGTCGTCGGTTACCGCTACAGGCTCGGGAGACCAGCCGGCAAAGGTGTAGGTGTAGTCCTCGTCAGGCTCCTTAGTCGGGGCGGCGTGAGTGGGAACAGCATCAAAAGGAACCTTAGTTGTATCAATCACGGTGTCCTCGTCGAGCTTCCATGTGATGGTTGGCGTTGAGTACCATTTGGTGACATAAGGATCAGATGACGTGCCGCTTCCGCTTACAATGCGAATACCATCGCGAACAGCCCAATCACCTCTATATATCTCTCGTCCGTTGAAATACAGGACATCATATGAACCTTCTGTGGAATGGGAATAGGTAACGGATGTATTATGAATGGTCTGTGTTTTGGTTACGCCCGTGATATACACATCACAATCGGGGAACACCATAGTATTGCTCGCCCCGCGACCGGGAGTCTCAACATAGCGTCCAACCAGAGAAGGGCTAGACGTAAATGTCGCGGTGTAGGTTGCGCCGGGAGGCGCTGCGTTTACTGTCATCGGTACAGCTGCGAACAGGCTGACGATCATCATAAAGACAAGCAATATACTGACCGGTTTTTTTAATTTTTGCATAAAGTTTTCCTCCTTAATGATTTTTTATTAAGGCAACGCCGCATAGTCCACGGCGCTTGCCCTGCAATCCGCATGGATCATGCGGTGTTGCCTTAAAGGTTTATAACAATGCTTATCCGTGTCTGTCCGCTGACCGCGCATGTTTCCATACCGAACATCGGCTGAAAAAGCCGAACGAATAAACAAACAGTTACAAAAATTCTTTTAACAAATCGAAAAAAGAATTCAAGTTTATTTTACCATTTTAAAACTCAAAAATAAATAGGGGGTTCCAGAATGGAAACATTTTTGAATAATTTTTTTGCCTTTACCTATTGACATTTGTTTATTATGCTGATAAAGAAAAAAGCAGCACTGTACGGTTTGTCGCAGTGTTGCTTAATTGCTATATTTATGTCAATTAATCGAATAAGCTCGCTTTGTCCGACGCGTTTTCTGAAAAACAAAGGAGCCGTCAGTACTGACAGCTCCCGTTCATTTTAAAGCTTATATATTCCAAGTGTAGTCGTTTACGCTTGTGAGGTAAACGTCGTCATATTCGCCCTCGCCCGAGTTGCGTGTGATAAATACGTTGGCGCTATCAACCTTTTCGCCGTTGTTATACGCGTTGCAGGTGATCGTGGAGCCTGCGGGAAGATTGACCGAAAGGCTCTCGAGAGGATTGTTGACAACCTTGTCGATTCCTGTCGTTTTATGGTAATCCGAGCCTGTAAAATGGAATCTATACGCGATAAAAAAGTTGTTTACGTCGGTTTCAAGGTGAGTATCACTTGCGTCACAATTCACAACAATCGTTTTAGCCTCGTTGTCGATAATATCAATACCCTTAACGGTGTATCTTTCGGGATGTTCCCCTGCCTCGCGGGCGAGCTCTTTGAATTCATTCTGATGAACGACCTTCATTCTGTAAACGACTGTGCCGCGAAGTCCGTTTTCGTTGTCGTCGAACAGACCGTTTTCCCAGTTTACAGAGCACATCTGGAACGCATACTCCTTACCGACAACGACTTCCTTCATCTCGCCGCCGTAGTAAATTGTACCGTCTTCAAACGCGACAGCCATCTTCAGGGGAGCGTCGACTCTGATTTCGACTTTCTCTCCCTCTTCTTCGGCAGGCTGTTCGGGAACGGCAGGCTCAGCGGTTTTTCCGAAAACAAAGTGACTGTACTTTCCTTCTATGCTGAGTGACGTTTTTCCGCTCTCGGCAGAAACGGTAACAACAGCTTTTGAACCGTTGGTGTTGGGAGTATCGGCAGTGCCCTCTCCTCTCAGTACGGCAAAATCATAAACAGCGTTATCAAGGGAAGGATCGGCTTCTTTTCCTTGGGCGATTATATCATCATCGCTGCGGGTATCGTCGGCAGGAACCCAGATAAGAGCGCCCTGCGACTGCTTTACCCACGCGATCGACGCGTCGGTAATATCGTAGGTATATCCGACGTCGCTGTTGTTTGTAAGATGATCCGAATAAGTAATTTCTGAAGCTTCCTCCGCATAAACCGCGGCAACAGGCAGCACCGATAAAACCATAATAAGCGCAAGAACAAATATTAATGCCTTCTTCATAATTTCCATAGCCTTTCCGCCCACAAATTAAAATTAAAG
>JAHLBL010000231.1 GCA_020625635.1 bacterium | reverse complement strand
TAAAACTACGCAATTTTTTTCTTTTTTGCAGGGTATATGAGGAGGTGATTTTTTGATCAGAATTAAACGAGACGGCAAGATCTTCGTCCCCGACGACGACGCGTTTATCGGTTACGAGGGAGATAATCTCAACACCAGTAAGCAGTTTTTCGTTGAGGGTGTAACCGACACAAGCTACGTTTACCGTATGTATCTTACCTTCGACGACGGCTCGACCTGCTACTTCCTGCTTAACAGCTCGCCCGCCGAAGGCGGAACGCGTCTGGTGTGGAACGTCACAAGTCAGCAGATCAACAAGGGCGGTATCGTCAGGATGCAGATAAAAGCGTCTAACTCGCGCGGAACAGTCTTCCACACGGAACCGACGGCTCTTCTGGTGCAGACATCCATCGAGTTTACCGACGTCTACAGGGATATTGACAACGCCGAATTTTTGCAGCACGAGCAGTACCTTAACAACCTGAAAGCTGAGGCCGAGGAAATATATAACGGTATTCAGGGCGCTCACCTTGAACCCGTGCCTGTCCCGAACAGCACACAGGCTGTCCAGAGCAACGGCATTTACAACGCCCTCGCGGGCAAGCTCAGCTTTGAGCATATCGCCAGAGAAAACGGCGCGGCTCTCGACATCGAGGACGTAGAAGACCTCGAGCTCGACACAAACAAAATCTATTTTGTTCTGCTCGGAAGCTCCGTTCTCTACAGCGGTTCTCATCCGTGTAAATGCATTCTCATCGCGATTACCGCTACGAACCAGATTGCCATCGACATAAACGGCAGAGTGTTCAGCCGCTATAAGGACATCAACAACAACTGGAGCGCGTTCAGCGAGAGCACATCGGCGCTTTCTACCCGTGTAAGCACGCTCGAGTCGCTTGTCGGAACTGCCAACGCCGCGCTTGAAGCAGTGCTTCTCGGAGCGTAAGCGTATTTAATTGACAATTATAATTGACAATTAAAAGTCGGGAAGACACGCCTTATGTCTTCCCGACCGTTTTTTATGATGAAAATAATTATAATACCCGAGATTTCCGTTATCACGGCTTTTCCTTTGTAAGGTACTCGATGTTGCGCTCGATTACGTCCTTGCTTTTGCCGAAGTCGCCGCCGCGGTTGCGGTAGTCGAACATCGAACAGAAGTAGGTCGTGTCCTCCTTGAGCGTCAGCAGGTAATTTTTCGTGAGGTTATAGGTATCCTCATGGAACGGTTTCATAAATTTTGAGCTGATCCCGCCCTTGCCCATCGCGTCGCGCATGATCAGCGCGTAGTGATTAAGGCACACAAACGGCTGACCGCGGTAAAGTCCGCGGAATTCCTCGTCCTTTTCGTACTGCGACAGCACTGTCGAGAGCAAATGATGAACGTCCTTCTCGATTCGGTCGCACACGTAACAGGTTTTATCGAGCTCCTCGATTCTTTCGAGGGCTTTTTTGTCGGGCTTAGAGCCCGCTTTCTGCGGAAGGACATTTTCAATTATTGATTTAAGATGCGATTCCATAATCAGCGCGTTCGGGAGCTTCTGTCCCGCCGTGAACATCTTGGAAAAATGACGGTGGCAAAAGCCCTTTCGGTTGGTCTCTATACGGATATTCGGCTCCATCATCGCGTCTCCGACAATGAAGTTCACGTAGGTATCCTCCAGCATTTCCTCCATACGGCAAATCGGACAGCCGTCCTTCGGTCTGAATAAATCGTTAATGGGAATGGTTGTGATATTTTCTTTCATATTCTTAACCTCCGTTCCTGTATAAAGTAATTGTAGCATATTTTTTTAAATTATGATATAATAATTTTAATAAGTTTCGGAGGAAATTATGGTTTGTGTGGAATTTGAAAACGGCGTAAAGGTCAGCGGAATACGCGACCTCGACCTCGCCCAGACGCTCGACTGCGGACAGAGCTTCCGCTGGGAGGAGCACGACGGCGGATTCAAGGGAACAGCGTTTTGCCGTGAGGTAGTTATGCGCCTTGACGGCGACGTGCTGACAATAGAAAATTGTACGGCTGAAGACTTTGAAAACATATGGAAGGATTACCTCGACCTCTCGCTCGACTACGGAAAAATTCGCGGAGATATCGAGCAAATCCACCCGATCCTGCGCGAGGCGGCTTCATACGCTTCGGGAATAAGGATCCTGCGGCAGGAGCCGTGGGAGGCGCTGTGCACCTTTATTATATCGCAGAACAACAACATAAAGCGGATAAAAGGCATTGTCTCAAGACTGTGCGAGAACTTCGGTGAAAAAATCGGCACCAGCTATGCGTTCCCGACCGTCGAAAAACTCGCTCAGCTCGAGCCCGACGACCTCGCGGTAATCCGCGCGGGCTTTCGCAGCAAATATATAATCGACGGAGCGCGGAAGGTCGCGGACGGCGAGGTAAATCTTGAAAAATGCCGCGAGCTGCCTTACGAGGAGGCGCGCGCCGAGCTGATGAAGATAAAGGGAGTCGGCGTAAAGGTAGCCGACTGCACCCTGCTCTTCGGTCTACACAGAGTTGAGGCTTTTCCCGTTGATGTCTGGATGCGCCGCGCGCTCGATACCCTCTTCCCCGAAATGACCGAAAACGACTTCGGTCCATACGCGGGAATCGCTCAGCAGTACATATTCCACTACAGCCGTATGCACCCCGAGCTCTTCGGATAATAAAAAAAGGTGAAGCTAAAAACAAATGAGCCTCACCCTGAATAAAGACGCTATATTGATAGTAAAAAGTGACAAGTTATTAAGTGGTAGAAAAAGATGTGCTATATCAAAACACAAGTAA
>JAHLBL010000230.1 GCA_020625635.1 bacterium | reverse complement strand
GGACTTTCACCACAGAGCATTGATATGCCCGTCATACTAAAGAAACAGGAGCTGTGCAATCGCAACAGCTCCTGTTGTTATATTATATCATTATTTGAAGCACTCTACCAGTACCGCCTTCTGCGCGTGGAGACGGTTTTCAGCTTCCTCAAAGATTTCGTCAGCGTGAGCCTCGAAAACGTCAGCGGTGATTTCCTCGCCGCGGTGAGCAGGCAGACAATGAAGCACCATACAGCCTTCATTTGTAACGCTCATAAGCTCGTCATTGACCTGATATCCCTCAAATGCCGCTTCGCGGAGCTTCTTCTCGCTTTCCTGTCCCATCGAAGCCCATACGTCGGTGTAGACCACATCGGCGTTTTTCGCGGCGTCCGCGGGCTTGCGGAAGAGCTCGAACTTATCGCCGAAGGATTTTCCTAACTCGAGGATATGCTCGGGCGGCTCGTAGCCCTCGGGGCACGCTACGGAGATGCTCATACCCGTACGCAGAGCGCCTACGATAAGAGAGTTCATCATATTGTTGCCGTCACCGATAAAGCACATCTTGAGTCCCTCGAGCTTGCCCTTCTTCTCGCGGATAGTCATAAGGTCCGCAAGAACCTGGCAGGGATGGCAGTAGTCGGTAAGTCCGTTGATGATCGGAATGGAGCCGTACTCGGCGAGAGCCTCTACTTCGCTCTGCTCAAAGGTACGGATCATAATGCCGTCGATAAAACGGCTGAGAACACGTGCAGTATCCTCAACAGGCTCTCCCCTGCCGATCTGTAAATCGTTGGACGAAAGGAAGAGCGGATATCCGCCGAGCTGTGTCATACCGACCTCAAAGGATACGCGTGTACGTGTTGAGCTTTTTTCAAAAATCATACCGAGAGTTTTTCCCGCAAGGTACTTGTGCTCAATGCCGTTTTTCTGCTCGTATTTAAGACGGTCAGCGAGGTCGAGTGTGCTGATGATCTCTTCGCTTGACCAGTCCTCAAGCTTTAATAAATGTTTCATTTGTTGTCCTCCTGTAAGGTTTTATTTAGAATCTCTACAGCCTCGTCAATCTCGCTGTAGCTGATATTTAACGGTGGAAGCATACGCAAAAGCGTCTTTGCCGTGATGATGAGCAGTCCGTTTTCTACGCACTTAACGGCGATATCGTGAGCGTCCTTGTCCTCAAGCTCGATACCGACCATAAGTCCGAGATTGCGGACGGACTTTACGCCCTTTATTTCAAGGAGCTTGCGTCTGAGGTACTCGCCCTTGATGTTGACCTCGCCGAGGAATTTAAAGTCGGCAACTACGGAAAGTATGTAATTGGCTCCCGCGCAGGCAACAGGGTTGGCGCCGAAGGTCGTGCCGTGGGTTGAGGGCTGCATTACGTTCTCGAGCTTTTCGGTGCAGAGGCAGGCGCCTATCGGAAGTCCGCCGCCGAGTCCCTTGGCACAGGTGATGACATCGGGAACAATGTCAAAATTCTCATAGCAGAACAGCGTTCCCGTTCGTCCGATTCCTGTCTGGACCTCGTCAACAATCAGTACGAGGTCTTTGTCGTCACAGAGCTGTCTGAGCTGCTGAACAAAAGCTTTATCAAGGATGTTCACTCCGCCCTCGCCCTGAACGCACTCTATCATTACGGCGCAGGTTTTGTCGCTCAAAAGCGCCTTTACGCTGTCGATATCGTTAGGCTCGGCGTATCTAAAGCCCTCGGTAAACGGGAAGAAATAGTTGTGAAAAACGTCCTGACCTGTAGCGGAAAGTGTGGTGACGGTTCTGCCGTGGAAGGAATTGTGAAGAGTTATAACCTCGTTTCTTCCGTCTCCGTACTTATCAAAGCTGTATTTACGTGCGATTTTTATGGCACATTCATTTGCCTCGGCTCCGCTGTTGCCGAAGCACACCTTTGTAAACGGAGTTAAAGTGCAGAGCTTTTCCGCAAGCTGTGAGGGCTGTGAGCTGTAGAAATAGTTACTCATATGCTGGATCGTGCCAGCCTGCTCCGTGACAGCCTTTACCCAGCCTTCGTCACAATAGCCGAGCGCGTTGACTCCTATACCCGAGCTGACGTCGAGGTAGCGTTTACCGTCCTCGTCCCATGCGACACAGCCCTTGCCCTTAACGAGCGCGACATTGTAACGCCCGTAGGTATTCATAATATATTGTTTATCCTGTTCTTTTGTTGTCATAAATTTCAATCCTTACTTGGAAAATACGAAAAAGTCACGTTTTTTAAATCCGAGGCTCTTCCAGAAGTCCTGCCCCGTAGTATTGTCCACATACGAAAAAATGTGAACCTTTTCTATGCCGTCGGCGGTTATTCTTCCAACCGCTTCAAGCGCGAGCTGTCTGCCGATATGGTGACGGCGGTAGTCGGGATGAACAGCCATATGGTGTATAAAGCCTCTGCGCCCGTCGTGTCCCGCAAGAACCGTGCCGACGATTCTGCCGTCAACCAAGGCGACCTGACTCATTCCTTCGTTTCGTCTGAGATATTTTTCTATGTTTTCACGCGAATCCGCCGAGGACAACGCGCGAGCGGAGGTTATCTGCCACATAGCGAAAACCTCGTCGTAATCTTCAATTGTCATCGGTCTGATTTGCATAACTATTTCCTTATCCTTTCGGTGTCCGATCAGTAGAACATTGTTCCGATACCCTCGTCGGAGAAGAGCTCGAGCAGAATACTGTGCTTGAGTCTGCCGTCGAGGATATGGGCGCGCTTTACTCCGCTGCGAACCGCGTCAACACAGCAGTCGATTTTGGGAATCATACCGCCGCTGATTAT
>JAHLBL010000023.1 GCA_020625635.1 bacterium | reverse complement strand
GCATCAGTCTTGCGAGAACCTCGAGGTGAACGTCGCCGTCGAGTGTAGCCGCTATCATGAAGATCAGCTTGCAGGGGGCGCCGTCGGGAGCGCCGTAGTCAACACCGTTCGGTACGGTGATTGCGGAGAGAGCGGGAGCCTTAACTGCCGCGCTCTTGGCGTGGGGAATGGCAACCTCCATTCCGATTGCCGTGGTGCCCATCTCTTCACGCTTGAGAATGCCGTCCTTGTATTCGGCAGCGTTATTGAGGTTGCCGCACTTGTCGTGAAGGGCGACCAACTTGTCAATAGCGTCTCTCTTGTCGGAAGCTGAAACACCGAGTTGAATAGCTTGTTTTTTGAGCAGATCGGTGATACGCATACGATATCCTCCTTTTTAGAATTTTGTTAACAGCTCATTTATTTTTTCCTTTGTGGCAAGTCCGGGCAGGAACGCCGTAGCGTTTCCGCACACACTGCCTAATTTCAGCGCGAATGGGTAGCTCTGTTCCTTTTCGTAGCCCGCGACGAATCCCGCTACCATGGAATCGCCTGAGCCTACCGTGTTGATTACCTTCTCCTTGAGTACGCCCGCCTTGTGCTTCTGGCCGTATTCATCGATAAGCATAGCGCCCTCGCCTCCGAGTGAGATAAGCACGTTCCTTGCGCCCATCTTCTGGAGCTCCTTGGCGTAGCGTTCGGTGTCCTCCTCGCTTTTTACCTCAACGCCGAAGATCTCGGAGAGCTCCTGACGGTTGGGCTTTATAAGGAAGGGATGATATTTCAGCGAGTTGAGGAGGAGCTTCTTTGTCGCGTCTACCACGATCCTTACCGCCTTGCCGTCGATCCTCTCGAGCATCTTCTCGTAGACGTCGTCGGGAAGTGTGCTGGGGATGCTTCCCGCCAGCACGAGAGTGTCGCCGTCTTTGATGTCGTCGAGCTTCTGCATAAGCTGTTCGAGCTCCTCAGGGGAGATATCGGGTCCCTGACCGTTTATCTCGGTTTCCTCGCCCGCTTTGATTTTGATGTTGATTCGGGACATCCCGCTCTTAAGGCGGATGAATTCTGTAGTGATCCTCTCGTTTTTGATACCCTTTTCAATCGCCTCGCCCGTAAAGCCCGCCGTAAAGCCGATGGCGGTGCTGTCGAGGTCGAGCTCGGCGAGTACGCAGGATACGTTGATTCCCTTGCCGCCGTAGTAGTACTCCTCGCTTACGGTTCGGTTGGTTATGCCGAGTGTGAGACCGTCCATATGAACAATGTAGTCGATTGACGGATTGAGAGTCACGGTGTAAATCATCTCATAACCTCCTTGATAATTGTTTCGTTACGGAACCTGATGTCAGGTACTTTGTCTGTGATAATGCAGCATTTCTGCAGCTCGGCGAAGGAAACGGGGAACACGCGCCTGAATTTTGAGCTGTCGGCGAGCATAAACGACGTGTACGCCTTTTTAATAACAACTTCCTTGACCATGGCTTCTTCAATGTCGGGGGTGGTGAAGCCCGCGTTGATGTCGATTCCGTTGGTGCCCATAAACGCCTTCGAGAAATTGAAGTTCCTCAGCAGGGTTATTCCCTCCGTACCGATGATCGCCTCGGTGACTCTCTTGATTTTGCCGCCGATGATGTAGGTCTTCATCCCGTTGTGAATCAGCTTTCTGCCGTGAGTGATGCCGTTTGTGATGTATGTTGCGTTGGTGTTTGTAATAAAGTCAATCAGCCTCGCCGTGGTGGTTCCCGCGTCGATAAATACGAAGTCCTGATCGTTTATCAGCGTGGCGGCGTATTTGGCTATGGCTGTTTTTTCTTCGCTCATTTTTGTTTCGCGAACACTTATCGAGTCCTCGTCAAAGCCCTCTATGGGATTGTTGGTCGTGGCTCCTCCGAAGAACTTACGTATCTTGCCCAGCTCGTCAAGCGCCGTTAAATCACGACGTATCGTGGATTCGGATGTGCGCAGCTCGCGAGCCAGTTCGGCTACGGTGACGGTGTTGCGTTCGTTGATAATATCCAGAATTAATTGATATCGTTCCTGACTGAGCAAATTTAATCACCTCTCTGTTTTATTATACCACGAAGTTAAGCAAAGTCAATAAGAAATGATTAAATGTTTTCAAATATTGTCTGTTTTTTTATACAAATTATAAAAAATATACGGAGAAATGACTGAAGATAATCATTTCTCCGTAGTGTGCGGAAGTATTTGATTTTATTTCCAGAAGCTCAGCGCCGAGGAGTCGAGCCCGATATCCTTTGCCTTGAAAACGGGGTTGAGCTTTTTCTTTTTCTGGCGCTCAAAGTCGCGCAGGGCTTTGACCGCTATACCCGACAGAACCGCGCAGCACGGTATGTTGATAAGCGTCATACCGCCCATAAGGATGTCGGCGATGTTCCATACTGCGTCCATCTCCATAAGCGCTCCGCCAAAGATAACGAGCACGCAGACCGTGTAGAAAACCTTCATAAATGTTTTTGACGGGAGCTTCTTGCCGTTGAGGTACGCGAGCGCGTTGTCAACGTAGTAGAGGTTGCCGAGCAGCGTAGTGAACCCGAAGAGCACCATCGCTACGGTGATAAAGACGGGACCTATATCGCCGAACACGGTCTGGATAGCCTGCTGTACATAGGGAGCTCCCGCGACGGATTTGTCGTGTGCGATTCCCGTGCAGAGACACATAAGAGCCGTAGCTGTGCAGAGCAGGATAGTGTCTATGTAAACGGAGACGGTCTGTACAAGCCCCTGCTTTACTGGGTGAGTTACGTCCGCCGAAGCCGACGCGTTCGGAGCCGAGCCGACACCCGCCTCGTTGGAGAACAGTCCGCGCTTGATTCCGAGCACGATGCATGAGCCCGTCAGTCCGCCGAAGATGGCGTTGAAGTCAAAGGCGTTGCTGAAAATATCGCCGAACATAGCGGGTATGTTCGCGTAGTTTATACCGATAACGATGAGGGAGAGGAGTACGTAGAGAATACCCATAACGGGAACGACTTTCTCGGTCAGTCCGATTATTCTCTTTCCGCCGCCCATAAGGCAGAAGGCTACCGCAAGCGCGAGCACGCCGCCGCAGATCACGGGAGTCCAGGTCTCGTCGTAGAAGGAATACGCGGAGAAGGTGGACTGTAAGTTATACGAGCACAGCATATTGAAGCCGAACGCGTATGTGGCGATAAGAAGCACACAGAAAACGCCCGAGATGATCGGGAGCTTCAGCGCCTTTTCGATATAGTACGCGGGACCGCCGTAGCAGCCGCCGTTCTTGTCCTTCTGCTTGAAAATCTGCGCGAGAGTACTCTCGATAAACGCCGAGGACGCTCCGACGATGCACATAATCCACATCCAGAAGCACGCTCCCGCGCCGCCTATGCAGATTGCCGACGATACGCCGATGATGTTGCCCGTGCCTACGCGTGACGCGGTGGAGACCATCAGCGCCTGAAACGACGAGACCTTCTGGTCGCCCGCGGGCTTCTCCATAATCAGCTTGCACGACTCGCCCAAAAGCCTTACCTGTACAAAGCGGGTGCGGAACGTAAAGAAAAGTCCCGCCAGAATCAGTACGATCGTCAGCAGCGGGAATGACATAAACCCCGCAGCTTCCTCGAGCATACTGTTAAAGCCGTTCCATAAGCCGCCAAAGAAATTCGCGATACTATCCATAGAATACCCCTTTTTAATAATATTAACCCCATTATATATGATAATAATTAAATAATCAACAAAAAGTTTTTGTTTTTCTATGGTATTTTTGTACATATATTAAGCTGACAGAAAAAGAGGGCGGCTCATTCTTCCGAATAAGCCGTCCCGTGTAAGTTATTAAAGATATTCGTCGATTGATTTTGAGGTCGCTACGGCGAGCGCTCCGTGACCGATGTGACATGATACGCTCAGCGACAGCGGGTCAGCGTTGATTTCAAAGCCGGGGAAATTCTCCTCGAGCTCCTTCACCCACTGCTCAGCCTCCTCGGGATTGCCAGAGTACGCGGCGTGCATATGGATCTTGCTCTTGTCAACGCCCTTGTACTTGTTCTCCAGATCGTTCTTTACAGCCTCGATCATAATCTTCTTGGCGGCTTCCTTTCCGCGCGCCTTCTTGAACGAATCGAGCTTTTCGCCCTGAATCTGGAGCACGGGCTTGAGGTTAAGAACCGTGCCGATAGCCGCGGCGGCAGGCGTTATGCGTCCGCCCTTCTTGAGATATTTAAGGGTGTCGAGGGTGATGTAGATACTGCTCTCGAACTTCTCCTTCTCGAGGATCTCGCGGATCTCAGCCGCGGTTTTTCCGCTCTCGGCGAGGGCGACCGCGTCCAGAACACTCTGCTTCTGGGTTACGGAGATTCGCTGGTTGTTGACGACCTCGACCTTTCCGTCGTATTCCTGAGCCATTATCTTTGCTGTCTGGCAGGAGTTGCTCAGACCGCTGGACATCGGGATATAAACGATTTCGTCGTGTGTCGCGAGCATTTCCTCCCAAAGGAATGTAAGATCGGCGGGGGAGGGTTGGGAGGTGTTTATCTCAACGTCGTTTTTAAGCTTTTCGTAGAACTCCTCCTGCGAGAGCGAAACGCCCTCGTAGCAGAGCTCCTCGTCTATGTAGAACGGCATCGGAATGACCGAAACGCCGTATTCCTTTGCCTGCTGCTGTGTGATACCGCTGTTGCTGTCGGTAATGATTGCGACTTTACTCATAATGTACCCCTGTTTTTGGCAATACCGCGTAATTTAAATGCGCGGATTGCAAAGTGTTTTTTTGATTGCCTTAAATAATACAGGGCCTTCTCCTGTGAGAAAGCCCTGTGTCAGTCGTTCAATAATCAGGAGTTAGCCTCGATATAGTTTACGAGCGCGCCAACTGTCTTGATGTTTTCGATTTCATCATCGGGAACTTCAATCTCGAACTCGTCCTCAATAGACATAAGAAGGTCTACAACGTCGAGCGAATCAGCGCCTAAATCGTCCTGAAGGTCTGTTGCCTCTGTGATCTTGTCCTCATCAACGTCAAACTGCTCAGCTAAGATAGCTTTTACTTTTTCTAATACCATTTGAAAATCCTCCTGTGAATTATTGTAATCCCGCGTTTCGGCATATCTATAGACAAAACCGCGGTTTTTTGTTACAATGGATTAGTCGGTTGACTGACCGTTGTTTACTAGACTATATTATTAGTAAATGAACGCTTTGTCAATAATTATTTCAAAAATTTTACTATTTATTTAAGATTATTTTTTTCGCGTGTATAAATAAGGGAGGCGTTTTTATGAAAAAAGGCAGGTATGTCGTAATCGGTCACCCCATCGGTCATACGATGTCGCCGTTTATACACAGCAGGCTCTTTGCGCTTGCGGGCGTTGACGCTGAGTACGGCGTGCTCGATATTGCCCCCGAAAAACTCGCCGCCGAGTACGACTTGGTTCTGAGAAGGCTCGACGGCTACAATATCACGATTCCCAACAAGCAGGCGATTATACCCCTGCTCGATAAAATCGACTCAAAGGCACGTATGTACGGCAGCGTCAATACGGTGCTCAACCGTGACGGCGCGGCTGAGGGCTTCACTACCGACCCCGACGGTTTTTTAAAGGCGCTTGAGTACGCGGGCATACCGCTGAACCGACGCGCGGTTATCCTCGGCTGCGGCGGAGTGGCGCGCACTATGGCTTACGAGGCTGTGCTCAGCGGAGCCGAAGCGGAGCTCGCCGTAAGGCGGAAGAGCCTTGAAAAGGCGGAGAAGCTCGCCGCGGAGATCAGGTCCGCGCTCCCGAACGCGCGGATAAGCTGTATTGATGTAAGCGAGCTCGACGGCGAAATAGATACGCTTATTAACGGCACACCCGTCGGAATGTCGCCGAACACCGACGCCCAGCCCGTCAGCGACGCTCAGCTCTCGCGCTGCGCGAACGTCTTTGACGCGGTTTACAATCCGCTCGACACCGTCCTTGTGAAGAAGGCTAAGGCTAACGGCGCGAATGCCGTCGGCGGTATATCGATGCTCGTGTGGCAGGCGGTCGTCGCTCACCGCCACTGGAACGGCAGCAGCTACGATGTGAGCGATATAGAGCGGCTCTGCGCCGACGCGGCAAAGGAGCTGGAGAACAGATGAATAATATAATCCTCTGCGGCTTTATGGGCTGCGGAAAATCGACGATAGGGCGCAAGCTCGCCGCAAGGACGGGAATGACCTTCGTCGATATGGACAGATACATAGAAGAAAAGCAGGGAATGACGGTTTCCGAAATCTTTGAGCGGTACGGCGAGGAGCGGTTCCGCGAGCTTGAGACGGAAGCGTGCAGGGAGCTCGCCGAAACAAGCGGCACAATAATCGCCGCGGGCGGCGGAACGCTGACATTCCAACGGAATATCGATATCCTTAAAAGCACGGGCAGGATAATTCTCGTGGAGGTAAGCTACGAGAACCTCTGCGAAAGGCTTAAATACGACAAAAAAAGACCTCTGCTTCAGGTCGAGGACAGGAACGCGGTTATCCGCGAGCTGCTTGATAAGCGGCTGCCCGTCTACCGCGCCGCCGCGTCGGTTTATGTTGACGGCAATTTCAGCTCGTCGCGCGTCGCGGAGAATATTATTAGAATATTATTGTAAGCAATTGACATCATCGCTTTAAAGTGCTAAAATTCTGATATAGTGCAGGAATACAAAGGTGGATTATAAATGAAGATTGCAGTAATCGGTATGGGTATTATCGGCGGAAGCTTCTGCAAAGCCCTTAAAAAGTACACAGACCATTATATTATCGGGCTGAACCGCACGCAGTCAACGCTCGCGAGAGCCTTTGACGACGGCGTGATCGACGAGATAGGAAGCCCTAGGAGCCTGTCGGAGGCGGACGTTGTTATACTCGCGCTCTATCCGCAGGCGGCGATTGAGTTCGTCGAAAAGTACGGCGGATATATCCGCAGGGGAGCCGTCGTCACCGATTCCTCGGGAATAAAGGGCGAGATATGCCCGAGAATGACCGAGCTTGCCCGTCGGTTCGGTTTTGAGTTTGTCGGCAGCCACCCGATGGCGGGTAAGGAAACCAACGGCTACGAGTCGTCCGACGGCGACCTTTACCGCGGCGCGAGTTACATTATCGTGCCCTGTGAGGCAGGCGAAAGCTCCGTAAGGCTGCTCAGCGACCTTGCGCTTGAGATGGGCTTCGGGATGATAAAGCTCACCACTCCCGAGGAGCACGATAGGATGATAGCCTTTACCTCTCAGCTGCCCCACGTGCTCGCCTGCGCCTATGTGCTGAGCCCGTGCTGTCCCAATCACAAGGGCTTTTCGGCAGGCTCATACAGGGACGTTTCGCGCGTAGCCAATATCAACGCGGAGCTATGGAGCGAGCTCTTTCTCGAGAACCGCCACCAGCTTATCGGTGAGCTCGACACCCTGATTGAAAATATACATTCCATCACCGACGCCGTAAAGGCTAACGATAAAGCCCGTATCGAGGAGCTTCTGGAGCGGGCGCACAAGACAAAGGAGATGCTCGGAGAATGAAAACGGTAAGAGTAGATACGAACAACCCGTACTTTATTCTGATAGAGCGCGGCATTATAAAAAACTGCGGCGAGCATATCCGCCCACTGGCTTTGGGCGGAAAGGCTATGCTTATCACCGATACGAACGTCGGCGCGAAATACGGCGATACCGTTAGGAAATCGCTGGAGGACAGCGGGCTTGAGGTCGCTGTTCATACCTTCCCCGCGGGGGAGAAGAGCAAGCACCTCGGCAGCATTACCGAGATGTTCGGCGCTATGGCGGACTTCGGGATGTCGCGCAAGGACATTGTCGTCGCTCTCGGCGGCGGCGTTACGGGCGATATGGCGGGCTTCGCGGCGGCGTGCTATATGCGCGGGATAGGCTTTGTGCAGATCCCCACCTCGCTGCTCGCTCAGGTCGATTCCTCCGTCGGAGGAAAGACGGGCGTCGATATACCGCAGGGCAAGAACCTCGTCGGCGCTTTTCATCAGCCGCTGCTCGTGCTGATCGACCCCGACACACTCTCCACACTGCCGCAGTACTACATAAACGACGGTATGGCTGAGATTATAAAGTACGGCTGTATAAAGGACGCGGAGCTGTTCGGGACGCTCGAGCTTGAGTACGCTCCCGACATAATCGAGGATATAATCGAGCGGTGCGTCAGCATAAAGCGCGACGTTGTGAACCGCGACGAGAAGGAGAGCGGCGAGCGTATGCTGCTGAACTTCGGTCATACTCTCGGTCACGCGCTCGAAAAGATATACGACTTCTGCGGACTGTCCCACGGACAGGCTGTGGCGGTCGGAATGGTTATGATAACAGCCGCCTCCGAGAGAGCTGGACTGACCGACGGCGGCACTGCCGAAAGAATAAAGGCGCTGTGCGAAAAATACGGTCTGCCAACGTCTGACGAGGCGGATTTATCGCGGATAGCTCTCGCCTGCGCTTCTGACAAAAAGGCGGGCGGCGGCAGCGTGAATCTCGTTCTGCTCGAGAGGATCGGCAGCAGCTTCATCAGAAAAACTCCTCTTTCGGAGCTGGAAGAATTTATAAGTTGAAAGGAAAACTATGTCCACGGTAAAGATTTATCCGTCACAGCTTAACGGAACCGTCACGGCTCCTCCCTCAAAGAGCGACGTGCACAGAGCAGTCATCTGCGCCGCGCTTTCGGGCGGGGTGTGCAGGCTCGCGCCCGTCGCGCTCTCAAACGATATCCGTGCCACGATAGGCTGCGTTGAGGCTCTCGGCGCTAAAACCTCGCTGAGCGGTGACGTGCTGACGGTTGACGGAACCGATATATTTTCAGAGAAAACCGCTGTCCTCAATTGTCTGGAGAGCGGTTCGACTATGCGATTTTTTATTCCCGTCGCGGCGGCGGGCGGCGTCAGCGCCGAGTTCATCGGCTGCGGAAGTCTGCTCTCGCGTCCTGTCGGCTTGTTCGCGGACATTCTCCCGCGCGCGGGCGTTAATGTCGAAACGGGCGGCACGCTTCCGCTGAAAACCGACGGAAAGCTTAAAAGCGGCACGTTCGAGGTCGCGGGCAACATAAGCTCGCAGTATATCACGGGACTGCTTTTCGCGCTTCCGCTGCTTGACGGCGACAGCAGGATCGTGCTCACGACCCCGCTCCAGAGCGCGGGATATACGGATATGACTACAGCCTGTATGCGCGCCTTCGGCGTTGAGGCGGAGCGCACCGACTACGGCTGGTTTATAAAGGGCGGTCAGCGCTACGCTGTGCGCGATTACCGAACCGAGGGCGACTGGTCTCAGGCGGCGTTCTTTATGGCGGGCGGCGCTCTCTCGGGCGACGTTACCGTCAGCGGAGTGTACGATGATTCCGCTCAGGGCGACAGGGAGATAGCCGCTCTGCTTGAACGCTTCGGCGCGGAGGTCGAGCGCGGAGGCGACTTTGTGCGCGTCAGAAAGGCTCCTCTGAGGGGTATCGAGATCGACGCGCGCCAGATCCCCGACCTCGTACCCGTGCTCTCGACGGTAGCGTGCTTCGCTCAGGGCGACACGGTTATCAGCGAAGCCGAACGGCTGAGGATAAAGGAGAGTGACAGGCTGAAAACCACAGCCGCGCTGCTTAATTCCCTCGGCGGCAGCGTTGAGGAAAAGCCCGACGGGCTTGTAATACACGGAACGGGGCTCGTCGGCGGATGTGCTGAGGGAGCCAACGACCACAGGATAGTTATGTCCGCCGCGGTTGCCGCGCTTCTCTCGGAGAACGCCGTGACCGTTACGGACAGGGAGAGTATAAACAAAAGCTATCCCGCATTTTTTGAAGATTATAAGAAACTCGGAGGTGCAGTCTGATGTCATTTTTCGGAGAGAAAATCAAGCTGACAGTTTTCGGCGAGAGCCACGGCGAGGCTATAGGCGCGGTGCTTTACGGAGTGCCCGCGGGCTTTGAGATAGATAACGACGAGATCCTGCTCCAGATGGCGCGCAGAGCCCCCGGGAAGGATAAAACGGCTACCTCGAGACTTGAAAAGGACTTTCCTGTCATTAAGTCGGGGGTGCTTAACGGCGTGACTACGGGAGCGCCGATCGCCGTCGTGATAGAGAACACCAACACGCGCAGCGGCGACTACAGCAACCTTCTCACTACACCGCGTCCCGCTCACAGCGACTACACCGCTTACGTAAAATACGGCGGTCACAACGACATCCGCGGCGGAGGACATTTCAGCGGAAGGCTCACCGCTCCGATCGTTTTCGCGGGAGCGCTGCTGAGACAGATACTCGCGAAGCGCGGTATAAAGATAGCCGCTCATATAGCCTCGATAGGCGGAGTGAGCGACGAGAGCTTCAACCCCGTGAGCATAGACGACGCGCTCCTTGACAGGCTCAGCGGCGAGAGCTTCGCGCTGATCGACAGGGAAAGGGAGGAGCCCATGCGCGCGGCTGTGGAAGCCGCGAGGCTCGACGGCGATAGCGTCGGCGGTATTGTTGAATGTGCCGTGACGGGTATGCCCGTCGGAGTCGGGGGTCCGCTGTTCGACGGAATAGAGGGCAGGATCGCTCAGGCTGTTTTCGGGATCCCTGCCGTGAAGGGCGTCGAGTTCGGTCTCGGCTTCAGGTGCGCCGATGTACGCGGCAGTGAGAACAACGACGCTTTTGAGTACGTCGGCGGAAAAGTCGTGACTAAAACGAACAACGCGGGCGGAGTGCTCGGCGGTATATCGGACGGAATGCCGATAATTTTCCGAGCGGCGTTCAAGCCTACGCCGTCAATCGCAAGGGAACAGGACACCGTAGACTTGTCGGGCGGCAGTAACTCCAAGCTCACCGTTAAGGGCAGACACGACCCCTGCGTCGTTCCGCGCGCGGTCAGCGTTGTCGAGGCAGCCGCGGCTATCGCGGTATTTGATTTGATGTGACAGGATGGGATATATGAGAGATTTAAACGAAATCCGTCAGGAGATAAATGAGATAGACGAGAAGCTGACGGAGCTTTTCAGGCGCAGGATGGACTGCGCGCGGGACGTCGCCGAGTACAAGAAGGCGAACGATATACCGATTCTCAACGCGGAGCGTGAGCGCGAGGTGCTCGACCGCGTTCAGGAGCGCGGCGGTGAATACGGACTTCCCGCGCGGCTGCTCTACACGGATATTATGGAGCTTTCAAGAGCGCTCCAGCACACCATCGTCGGCAGCGGAAGCGAGCTGAGACGACAGCTCGCCGAGGCTGAGGAGCTTCTGCCGACAAAGGGTGTAAAGGTCGCGTATCAGGGCATAAAGGGAGCCAACGGTCACGAGGCGGCAATCAGGCTCTTCCCCGACGCCGAGAAGGTAAGCTGCAAGAGCTTTGCCGATGTGTTCAGGACGGTCGACGAGGGCGGCGCGAGTTTCGGCGTTCTGCCCGTGGAGAACTCCACGGCGGGCTCGGTCTCGGCGGTTTACGATCTGATTCTGAAGCACCGCTTCTACATCGTCGGAGCCTTAGGACTACCGATCGACTACTGCCTGTGCGGTCTGCGACAGTCGCAGCTGAGCGATATCGAGCGTGTGTGGACTCACCCGCAGTCGATCTCCCAGTGTGAGAATTATATCGCTTCACACGGCTTCGAGGCTGTGCCGTACTCCAATACGGCGGTAGCGGCGCGCGAGGTCGCCCGCGAAAAGCGGCTCAACGTCGCCGCGATATGCTCGTACAAGGCATGCGAGGAATACGGGCTGAAGATCCTCGACGATCATATTCAGGATGACAACTCCAATATGACGCGTTTTGTCGTTATTTCAAAGAAGCTCTACGTCCCCACCGACGCGGATAAAATCAGCCTGTGCTTCAACCTTCCGCACGTTTCGGGCTCGCTGTACAGCGTGCTGTGCAGATTCAACTCGCTCGGGCTCAACCTCACCAAAATCGAGTCGCGCCCGATCGTCGGCAGTAAGTTTGAGTATCTGTTCTACCTCGACTTCACGGGCAACGTCCGCAGCGAGAGCGCGATGAGGCTACTCAGTCAGCTTTCGGCTGAAATGACGGGCTTCTCGTTCCTCGGGAACTATCGCGAGGTGTAAAATGGAAAATAAGAGAGATTACTTATGGGACAATGTAAAGGCGGTCCTTATCTTTCTCGTAGTATTCGGACACTGCCTTGAGCTGTGCTCTCGCGAGATTTCCCTCTCGGTTTATGCGGACAGGATGATCTACTGCTTCCATATGCCAGCGTTCATCTTTGTGTCGGGCTTCTGGGCAAAGCGCTATTGCGTTGACGGAAAGGTTCGGGCTGAGAAGGCGACTGTGCTGTTCGCGTATTATCTGATTTTCCAGATAATCTTTTCGCTGCTGACGCTTGCGGTCGCGCCGCATACGAGAGTCTCGGTTTTTAACCCTAACAGGGGCTTGTGGTATCTGTTAGCGTTATTCGCGTACTACCTGCTCGTGCCGCTTATCGAGAAGCTTCCTCCATGGCTCGTAGTCGGACTGTCGGTCGTGTTCTCGCTGCTTATAGGAGCGGACAAAAAGAACCTCGGAAACTATATGGCGCTCCAGCGCATAATCACCTTCGCGCCGTTTTTCTTCGTCGGCTATTATCTGAAGGCTGAGACTGTCGCAAAGCTCCGATCTCATCATATCGCGCTGCGGCTGGCGGCTGCCGTCTCGCTCGCGGGAGCGGTCGCGGCGGCTCTGCTGATAAAGCGGAACGCGCTGACGATGACGCTGTTCTACGCGAAAGCGAACTACGCAAAAATGCACCACACCTTTATTCAGGGCGTGGCGCTCAGGGGGATAGGGCTTGTTATGGCGGCGATGCTTACGCTCACGCTGCTGCTGATCGTGCCGTCGGGGAAGCTGTTCTTCTCACAGACGGGAAAGAACTCCCTGCAGATCTTCATACTTCATATGAGCGTTATCACGGTGCTTGTGCGGCTTGACAGCTTCAGACCTGTAATAAACAGCCTGCCGATGTTCGCGCTTGCGCTTGTCACCGCGGCGGCAGTGACGGCTGTGCTGTCGCTGAATATATTCGGCTATCCGTTCA
>JAHLBL010000229.1 GCA_020625635.1 bacterium | reverse complement strand
GACGAGGTCAGCGACAGAATCTCCAAGGTTTTCGGAATAGTCACATACTCACGCGCGGCTCAGTGCCCCGAAAAGACGCTGGAGTCCGTAATGGAAACGGCTGTGGACTACCTCGGCGATACGCTGAGCGAAACAAAAACCTTTAAGGTTGAGGCTCGCCGCAGTGACAAAAAGTTCCCGTACAAAAGCCCCGAGATATGCAAAGAGGTCGGCGCGGCGATCCTGCGCGCGTGTCCGCACCTCAAGGTTGACGTGCGCAATCCCGATCTCGTCGTAAACGTCGAGATACGCGACTACCACGCCTATGTTCGCGGCAAGGCTCTCAGGGGCGCTGGCGGCATTCCCGTAGGCACAGGCGGCAACGCGGCTATCCTCATCAGCGGAGGCATCGACTCCCCCGTCGCGGCGTTTATGATGGCTAAGCGCGGCGTTAGGCTCACCGCGATTCACTTCGCGAGCCCTCCCTACACCAGTGAGAGAGCGGAGCAGAAGGTCGTGAAGCTCCTCAGAAAGGTCGCGAAATACAGCGGCGATATGGCTATGTACACCGTGCCCTTCACCGAGATTCAGGAGACTATCCGCAAAAAATGCCCCGAGGAATATTTTACCCTCATTATGCGCAGGCTGATGATGAAGATTTCAGAGAGAGTCGCCAAAGAGCACAAGTGCTCGGCGCTGATTACGGGCGAAAGCCTCGGTCAGGTCGCCAGCCAGACGATCTACGCGATCGCCTGCACCGACGCGGCAACAACTATGCCTGTGTTCAGACCGCTTATCGGAATGGACAAACAGGAAATCATAGATATTTCCTACAAAATAGACACATACGAAACCTCAATCGAACCCTACGAGGACTGCTGTACGGTATTTACACCGAGACATCCTCGCACGAAGCCCGTGCTTGAAAGAGTGATTGAGGCTGAAGAAAAAGGCGATTTTGACGAAATGATCGAAACCGCCATAGCTGATCTGAAGGTTACTTATATCAATTCAAAAGACGACTGATTATGAAAATTACGGTTTTATCGCTGACTAAAAAGCCCGGCGAACTCAGAAATAAAACTGAATACCGCTCACCGCTCGGAGAGCAGCTTGCCGAAAAACACGACGTCGACGAAAAGCTGATTTTTTCCTGCGGCGTACTGCTTGAAAGAGAAATCAAAAAATCGGGAGCCGACTTAGTTATCGTCACCGACTCGTTCAAAGACGAAAAGGGCTTCCGCTCACGTTTCGCGCGCATTATAAATAAAGCGGAGCGAAAAGCTCAGGAGATTCCGTCAACCAAAGCGAAGAAAAGAAAAAAAGAGGTTGACACGGTCACCTATATGCGAAAGAAAACCCACATCTTCCCCATTGAGCTCGACGGCAAAACCGCTTACGCGTTTACGCTCGGCAAGAAAAAGGTCGCGGCTGTACCGAGCGGAGTTTCTCCCGAGTCGGCGGCTTCGCTGCCCGAAGCTGTGGAAGCCGTTTTCGAACAGAAAAGCAAACAGTATCCCGACGGCTATTCCCTGACTGAGCGTACCCTGCGTGTGCTGTCGTTCTCCCAGAGACACCTGCCGATAAAAAGCGACCCTCTCCCGGAGAAGGTCAGGAAATCGGTCAAGATAGCCGCTCTCTGCGTTTTCCTCGTCGCGGCTTATATGTTCGTCGACTATATGTACATAAAGCCGATGCAGAACGAGGCAGTCCAGAGCGAAATCCGCACTATCTTCTACAGCGCCGAGGAAGAGATCACCGACGCGAACGGTAAGAAAATTAAAACGACAAACTGGAAAAAGCTCAGACAAATCAACAGCGATATCAAGGGCTGGATCAAGATCGACAACACAAAAATCGACTATCCGATCGTCCAGGCGAAGGGCGACAACAAGGACTACCAGTTCTATCTTAAAAACAACGTAAAAAAGGAGTATTCCGATTACGGTGCTATCTTCATAGATTACCGAAGCAAAAAGGGAATGAATTCCAAGAATATTATTATACACGGTCACCACATGGAGGACGGAAGTATGTTCGGCAATCTGCTGAACTACGGCTCGTACTCGGGCGACCTCGGATTCTATAAAAAATCCCCGATTGTAAAGATAAGCACACCCTCACGCGGAAACGAGGTCTACAAAATCATATCGGTTTTCAAGTCCAACGTAAATCCCGCTCAGGGCGAGTACTTTGACTTCTACTGCCCGTCGTTCAAAAACGACTCGCAGTTTATGAACTACGTCTACAACCTGAGGATCCGTTCGCTGATAAACTGCCCCGTTAACGTCAACGAAAAAGACCAGCTTCTCACGCTCGTCACCTGCTCATATGAGTTCACCGATTTCAGAACGGTTGTCGTGGCGAGACGGTGCCGCAAGAACGAGAGCAAGAAGGTCGACGTTTCGGCAGCGACGCTCAACGGAAACCCCGTATGGCCGCAGTGCTATTACTCATACCGCGGAGGCAGCCGTCCCGTAATCTCCACCTTTAAAGCGGAATACAAGAAGGGCAATATCAAATGGTACGACGGAAACGGCAAGCTCAAGGGCGCGGAGCAGCTTCCGACCTCGATAAAGGAGGAAACACAGCCCACCACAGCCAAGCCCACAGAGCCCAAGAAGGTCGTAAAGAAAACGAAGTTCTCGTTTAAATTCATAAGCCGCGGCAAGGTTATCAAGAAAGGAATCGTCAAGAAGGGTACAAAAGTAAAGATTCCAACAATCAAGACGTTTACAAAGGGCGGCTACAAATACAGTTTAGCTAAGTGGAAAGTAAAGGGCTTCGGAAACA
>JAHLBL010000228.1 GCA_020625635.1 bacterium | reverse complement strand
TACTTCTCCCACGGATCGTCGTCACAGTTGACGGAAACGGACACCGCCTTTGCGTAGTCACAGCAGGAGCCTCCGCCCATCGCAAGGAGAAAGTCAACATTATTATCTCGCGCGAGCTTTACGCCCTCGCGCAGCTTATCGGCAGTCGGGTTTGGCATAACGCCCGCGTCCTCAACGATAGTCTTGCCGTTTGCCTTGAGTATCCCGACGACCGCGTCATAGATACCGTTCTTCTTTACCGAACCGCCGCCGTAAATTAGCTGTACCGTCTTGCCGTACTTTGGCAGCTCGTCGTTAAGATATTTCAGAGAATCGTCCCCGAAATAGAGTTTTGTCGCGTTTTTGTAGCTGAAATTTCCTAACATAGTTTCGACTCCTTTTCATAAATATTTTTAATTATGGTGATAAAGCTTTTATGTTTGCTGATATAATGATAACAGATTTCTTTCGGTTTGTCTATCGGTTAAAACAGCGTCGCGAAAGTATTTTTAATAATAAATCCAAACGGTTTTGCGGTTTACAAAAGCTTGCTTTTCGTGTATAATTTTTGAGGATAAAGCGGAATCAGGGAGGCTGAATAATGCTTATAAGAAAGTATAGATCCGAGGATCTGGAACAGATGACAGAAATCTGGAACGAGGTTGTGGAAGATGGGATCGCCTTCCCGCAGGAAGAGCTTCTGAACTTAATAACAGGCGCGGAGTTCTTTGCTTCTCAGAGCTACTGCGGCGTTGCCTATGAGGACGATAAGGTTTACGGCTTATACATACTTCATCCGAACAACGTCGGAAGATGCGGACATATCTGTAACGCGAGCTACGCTGTGGCTTCATACGCGAGAGGTAAGCATATAGGGGAGAAGCTCGTATTGGATTGTATAAGGACAGCAAAAGAAATCGGGTTTAAAATATTGCAGTTCAATGCTGTTGTGGAATCCAACATTCACGCGAGACATCTGTATGAGAGGATCGGCTTTAAACAGCTCGGAGTGATTCCCGACGGCTTCAGAATGAAGGACGGTCATTTTGAGAATATCTGTCCTTATTATATAGAGCTGTAAAGCCCGATGCTTTGGTATATAAATCAGCGTATGAATCCGCAGCCGCTGCAAGCTCGGCGAAAAAGTCGGAAAAGCTTGGAGCAAAGGAAAGAAATTTATAAAACAAGCAAATTCGGATTTGAAACTTTTCGGACTCTTTTTGACACTACTTATATAGATAACGTGTAAAAATAAGGAGCGGTTTTATGAAAAGAACACTTTCTTTTATTCTGGCTTTTATTATCATCGTCGGCGGACTGTCTGTTTACAAGGCGGATGCCGCGGAACAAAACGTTACCGTTGACGGAGTTGTGTACAGCAAGGATATGACCGTGCTGATAAGTTATCCGAAAAATAAAAAGAGCACATCATTCACTGTGCCCAAGTCCGTAAAGAAGATAGGGGATTCTGCCTTTTCTGAATGTAAAAAACTAAAGAAAATCAAGCTTAATCAGGGGCTTGAAAAAATCGGCGATTACGCCTTCAGCAGCTGTGAAAAGCTTAAAGAGATAAATATTCCCGCGGGTGTAAGGACGATCGGCTGGGGAGCGTTTAACTGGAATCAGAGCCTTGAGAAAGTCGTTTTCAATAACGGTCTTAAAAAAATCGAGGGCTACGCCTTTTCCGACTGTCCCGAGCTTCGCGAGGTCGTATTTCCCGATACCCTGAGAGAAATCGGAAGCTGTGCTTTTCAGTATGATGAAAAACTCGGAAAAGCTGTTTTAAATAACGGACTTGAGACAATCGAGCACGAGGCGTTCAGGAGCTGCGAAAAACTCGGCGAGGCAATAATCCCCGACAGCGTAACCAATCTGGAGATGTGGGCGTTTATGGGCTGCGGCAGCCTCAGGACAATAAAAATCGGTGACGGAATCGAAACCCTTGACGGCAGAGCTTTTGATTACTGTGATTCCGTTAAGACCTTTTCGCTCGGTAAGAATATAAAAAAGATCTCCGATCCGAACTATAATTTTAACAGCAAAAAGCTCACGGAAATAGAAGTCGACAGCTTGAATCAGAGCTTCAAAAGCGAAAGCGGAGTGCTGTTCAATAAAAAAATGACTGAGCTTATTGCTTATCCCCGAAATAAACCCGATGAGGAGTATAAAGTTCCCGAGTCTGTTGTAAAAATCAAAAACTACTCTTTCAGTAACTGCAATAATCTGAAAACGGTTGTTTTCAACGGGAATCTGAAGGAGATAGAATACAGCGCTTTTGACCGCGCGAAAAAACTTGAGACGATCAGTTTTAACGACGGTCTTGAAAAAATAGACGCCGAGGCGTTTTACAACTGCAAAAAACTGAAAGAGGCCATTATCCCCGACAGCGTAAACAGCATAGGTGCTTTTGCGTTTTATGATTGTGACGAACTAAAGAATGTGAAAATCGGCAACGGAATAACGACTGTCGAAGGCGGAACCTTTAATTTATGTGATTCGATTGAAACCGTAACTGTCGGCGAAAACCTGAAGGAAATGAATTTTCACGTAAGCTTTGAAAGCAAAAGCCTTAAGAGCTGTTCGGTCGCCGAAGCAAATCCTTATTATTTCAGCGAGAACGGCGTTTTATTCAACAAGAATAAGACTAAGCTTATCGCGTATCCCGCGAACAGAGAGGGTTCTGAATACACGATTCCGTTTTCCGTAAAGGAAATAGGAGATGGAGCGTTCAAATACAGCCAAAATCTTAAAAGGATTCAGTTCGGTTCAAAGCTCAAAAAAATAAAATCCGAGGCTTTCTCAAACAGCAAAATGCTCGGCAGTGTTGTT
>JAHLBL010000227.1 GCA_020625635.1 bacterium | reverse complement strand
GGAGATGGACAGGCTCAATCAGCTTGAGGATACCGTCAACAGACACCAGCTCCTGTTCGGAATCAACCAGGGCGGAATCTACAAGGATCTTCGCACGGAACATATGGACAGAATAGCCGAGCTCGATTTACCCGGCTACGCTATCGGCGGACTTGCTGTCGGCGAGGAAACCGAGGTCATGTACGAAATAATCGACGAAGTCATCCCCCATATGCCCGACAATAAGCCGAGGTACCTTATGGGCGTGGGCACTCCCGTAAATATTCTCGAGGCGGTTCACAGAGGCGTTGATATGTTCGACTGCGTTATGCCGAGCAGGAACGCCCGTCACGCTCACCTGTTCACGTGGAGCGGAATAAGGAACATCTTCAACGCGAAGTACGAGCTCGACGAAAGCCCCATCGACGAGAGCTGTGACTGTCCTGTCTGCCGAAGCTTCAGCCGCGCATATATAAGGCACCTGATGAAGGCTAAGGAAATGCTCGGTATGAGACTGTGCGTGATGCATAACCTCTATTTCTACAATACGTTGATGGAGAAAATTCGTGATAATCTCGATAACGGCACATTTGAAAGCTTTTATGCACAGTATCGGGAGATATTAGACAGGAGAATTTAGAAAAAATAATCCTTGCATTAATGAGTAAAATCTGTTATACTACGAAACGGACTATGCTTTTGCCTTATCAGCCCACGGTAAGGCAGCTTATCAACCAATCTAAAATGTGGGCGGAAAGGCTATGAAAATAATGAATAATTTACCTATTCTCGACGCGGCTCAGCAGCAGGGCAACAACGGCTCAAGTATGATTTTAATGATCGTAATTTACGTCGCGATCTTCGGCGCGCTCTACTTTTTCCTTATCAGACCTAACTCAAAGAGAAAGAAAGAGGAAGCCGAGCTCAGAAACAGTATTGAAATCGGCAACGAGATCGTTACTATCGGTGGTATTATGGGCAGGATCGTAGCGATCAAGGACGACGAGGAAGCGATCGTTATAGAAACAGGCTCCGACAGAGTAAAGATGAAGATGAAGAAATGGTGCATCCAGAGCGTCGTCACCGACGAACCTGCAGCACCCAAGCCCGCAAAGAGAGGTTTCTTCTCCAGAAAGAGCAAAGAAGATACAAAAGCAGAATAATTGAAAACTCCCCCGAATATAATCTTTCAGGATTACATTCGGGGGATTTGCTTATGAAAATCACAAAAACAAATAACATCAGTAAAAAACTCACGCGCGGACTGATCATCGGAATCGCCGTTTCCGTCGCCTTTACCGCGCTGATTACGCTTATTCTCGCCTTTATTCTCGATAAATCGGGAAAGCTGCCGTATTCGGCTCTCGACTACATCACTCTCGCGGCAGGCGCTCTCGGGACGTTCGCGGGCGGATATGTCGCCGCGAGGATAATAAAAAGCTCGGGGCTGATCGTGGGAGCGATCACGGGCGCGGTTGTGTTCGCGCTGACGTTCATTATCGGGCTTACACGCGGTAACGGTATAAGTCTGTTCGCGCTCTACAGGCTGACCGCTTACGTTTTCGCCTCGCTTCTCGGGGGGATCCTCGGCGTGAACAAGGGCGATAAAATCAAAATAAAATAGCTTACCTTACGAGCTCCTCGATATCATTCGGGAGCTCGCTTTTTATTGTCACGCGCTCCCCCGTTATCGGGTGGACGAACGAGACAACACCGCAGTGAAGCGCCTGTCTGCTAATAAAACCGAGTGAGCCGCCGTACATATCGTCGCCCATCAGCGGATGACCGACGGACGAAAGGTGACAGCGTATCTGATGGGTTCTGCCCGTTTCAAGCCTGAGTTCGAGCAGCGTCCTGTCGGGCAGGTTCAGAACCGCCTTATAGTGCGTCACGGCAGGAAGTCCGCCCGCGGCGGCTTCGCGCTGGATCGAGTGACCTTCCTTCAGCCTTATCGGAGTGTCGATCGTCCCCTCACCATTGATCACGCCCTCGCACACGGCGAAATAGATCTTGTCGGCGGTCAGGTTGGTCGAAATATACTTGTCCTTCGCGACGAGCACTATCCCCGTAGTGTCCTTGTCGAGGCGGTTGACCGCGCGGAAAACGTAGTCCTCGCCCGTTTCCTTCTGTCTGTAGGACAGCCTGTTGGCGAGCGTGTCGAGCTGGTGAACCTTCGTCGGGTGGACTGGCATCCCCGCGGGTTTATCAAGGGCGATAATGTAATCGTCCTCGTACAGAACGACCAGCTCTCCCTTTACGGGCTCAACGTAGCTCCTGTCCGCGGGCAGACGCAGAACGACCATATCACCAGCGCGGAGTATATCTATTGTGCGTAAAATTTCGCCGTTCCTTAAAATTCCCGATTTTTCTCGCTTGAGACGTGCTATCATACGCGCAGACACATTGCATGTCTTTTTCAGGAAGGTCTCAGCCTTTACGCCGTCGAGACTGTCGGGAACGGTGAACGCAAGCTCCTTATAACACATATGTATAAACCGCCCACACCGCGGCAGCCTGCAAAATAATTATCAGCGGAATACCGAGCATAAATTTAAGCTTACGGGTTTTGTGTCGGATGATGTGCATTGTTATATACATAGCGATGCTGCCGCCGAGAGCCGAGAAAATCAGGAGCGTGCTCTCCTTTACTCTCCACCTGTGGTGCGACGCCTTAAACTTGTCGAGACACGTTATAACGATCGACAGAAAGCTGATTACAGCAAGATAAATAAAGAAATAATATATGGGTTTCATAAAAACCTCCGCAGGACAGCGCGAAAGCACACTGATCCGATTTGTATTGAAACTGAATTCTCTTTACGCCTTATACGCCCACGGTAAGGCTGTAAATAACTTTAAGTGGGCGGAAAGG
>JAHLBL010000226.1 GCA_020625635.1 bacterium | reverse complement strand
ACCGCAAACGCGCCGTGTCAGGCGAATTTTGAGCCGTATAAAGGCAAAATCCGCAAGGCAGGCACCGGCGGGATTTATCAGATAAGCGACAACCTGTTTGAGGGACGATATTCCCCGACTAACGCTCACGGCAAACGCGAAATCCATACAGTCTACGCAAAAAATCGTGAGGAATGCGAAAAGCTCCTCGAAGAAATGATACCAAAAGTCCGCGATGAGATCAAAGCGGAGAAAGAAAATCTTAAACCCACTAACAGCGCATAAGATAGACTTATGCGCTGTTAGCTAATACCAAATTATTCTATAAAATAAAGCTACTTTTCCTTTTGAAAAAATTTTAAAATTCTATATTTTATGATTTTCATTCTTTTTATTTTATTTATCTTCTTTTGTAGTTTTATTTTTTCTTCTATTGGTAATCTTAAATAATCCGATACTTTTTGATTTGATGGACATAGTGAATTAAACACTTCAAGATTTATTTTATTAACAATAGGATCATATCCCAAATATTCTAATAAATCATTGTAATAATTTGATAAAAACATTAAGTCCGTGATATAGGTTCTAATTCTAAATCCCAAGGAATACTGTAAATTTTTATCTGATTTATTATCTGTATATTTTTTATAATCATCACATATTAATTCGAATTTTCCCTCTATATTGGGTTTTCTATTTTTTATATTATTTATTATATTTAGTAGTTTAAAATTTAAGTTTATGAAAAAAGCAATCTGTATCGAATCGATTAAAATATCGTTATTCTTATATATAAGGATGTCCTGACACAAATTAATATTATTTTGATTTTCTATGAAAAATTCAATATATATTTCTGATTCCAAATCCATCTTTTTTGAGGCTATTTCATTTTTTTCCGACTCTGATAAATTTGGATTCATATAATCAAGTTTGCATGTCGATTTTTCAGCTTTTTCTTTTGCAAATTCAAAATGACTTTTTAATTCTATTGATTGTTCTATTCCATCAAATATATCCAAAATTGCTTCATTACATCTAAAATCATTTCTGATTTTTCGTTTCGAATACCATATTTGAAAATAATATAAACAAACTGCTGTTATAATTGTACTTATTATGTTTACTACATAATCATTTGCAAAAAAATCTTTTACCTTATTCCATATTTCATCTGTATAATCAATATTTATTATTTCTAAATGAACACAAATAACAATTAATAAAACAAGTGAAATCATTGTAATAATAAACATTGTAATTTTATATGGCGACTTTTTCATTTCTCCCTCATTCCAAAACGTTTAATTCTTTCCCATATTTTATCACATCCCTTTATCAAATTCAACTATATATTACATTATTAGTTTCCATGCATCACTCATAAGAACTAGTTACAAATAATGAATATTCTTATATTTTTCGTCAATGGACGCAACTATATCATCAAACCCCTGCCCAAATAATCCTCCAACATATTCACATACAAAAACAGAGTCAAAATTTGTGACGCTGTAATCAAAGATAACGCGAAAAAAGATAGAGAAAAAATCTAGACTTTTCCGTTTTCTGTGGTATTGTACTGAAAAAGGAGGTACGCATATGGATACCATAAAGGAGCTGTACTATGGCAATCTTCATCCGTATGATCGCGACATCAAAAAAGGAAGCGAATTGGATCAACTTGCAAATCTGGTGCTCCGGCTTGAGGCAGAGCTGAAGGAAACACTCAACCAAAATGAAACAGAGCTGTTCAACAAATTGAAAGACGCATGGTCAGAACTAACCTGCTTAAACGAATGCGAAAACTTCATTAACGGTTTCCGTTTAGGCGTGCGATTAACAGCAGAATCGTTCCAAGAAAAAGAATATGGAAAAACAGAGCAGCGCAGTGCTGCTCTGAGTTCAACTATCTATAATGATACCATAGATAAAAATCAGTATCTCTACGAGGTTTTTCTGTTTTTATTCCGAATTCTTCAATCATAGTACTTACAATGGTATGATAAAGATTATAATTCATTTTATTTCTACATTCGTTATCAATATATGTATACGTAACATCAATATAGTTTGGAATTGCCTTATTCATCGCCGTATCATAAATGGAATAATCATCTTTATTATAAATATGATAGTTATGATTACAACAATACTTCGTTACAAACGAGAAATGATTCGTTCCTGTAGTTTCTTTTATACCTTTAGCTATTTCAGAAACCAAATCTAAACATCCTATTTCAATACGTTCATCAAAATCAGTTATCTTAAGTATAATATTTGCAATATCCGCATAAATGCTCGAACCACTCATTCTAAGGTTTGTTGAGTAAAGAAAGTCAATTAATCTTACTTTTTGAAGAACAGTTATGAAGTCTTTGTTTTCTCTGTGCGTTATAAGGTAGTCGCGCAACAAATATTCATCAGATACTGTAATTTGTTCTTTTATGGTCATTATATCCTGAAAAGCGGAATTACTCCTTTCTCTCATTTTTTTACTAATGGAAGATAAGTACATCTTAAATTTGTTTATATCTTCAGTTGAAAAATTCTCGGGAGCGTTCTTTTTCTTAATAAATTCGGTATTATTCATTCTGTTTCCTTTCTAACTATTATGTTATTTAAAACATAAAAGATTTGAGTAGTTGATTCTATATACGAAAAGATTATCTTATTGATATTCTGCTCATGGAATCCTGCTTTTCTAATTTCCAGTCACTTTTAACTTGTCAGTTTTCGTAAAATCCGTCAATCCAAGCTTTTATCAAATACCTTTTTGAAAACGAGGAAATTGTGAGACGGCTTTTTTCCGCAAGCTACGGCAAATTCAACCGTTTCAAATCTGTTCCCCAAATCTTTAACAACAGAGCGGAAAGCCTCCGCAACCACCTCCGG
>JAHLBL010000225.1 GCA_020625635.1 bacterium | reverse complement strand
ATATGTCGGGGTTGTGCCGTAGGGGACATTCTCGTCTGTTTTAAGAACAGTATCGCCGCTCTTCCATGTAACCGTATAATTATTTACGGTAGTGCTGTATTGCGCTGTATATGTTACATCACAGGTGACCGCCGGGAGGGCTTCACCTGCCACGTAATAATTTTTACCGTCTGTCCAGCTGCTAAAGGTGTAAGTGTACTGCGCGCCAACTGCCTTTGCGGGGTCGGCATGTGTCGGAACAGTACCCGCTTCAACCTCGATTGAATCAATAGTTGAGCCGTCGTCGCTCTTCCATGTTACGGTGTAAGTGGGCGTGTAATCTATTTCTTTCCAAATTAAACTTACTCCTGACAAAGTTGTAAGGTCAGCGCCCTTCTCTATTTCAGTATCGCGACTAAACAAAGCATATTTGCTTGTGCCTGAATAACTCAGCGTTCCCGATATTTCTGCAAAGCTACTTTCAATCTCCAGTCTCTGTCGCTCGTTTGGGCGCTCAAATATTACACTCGTAAGGCTTTCGCATAACTGAAATACATCATCACCAATACTCGTTACACTGCCGGGGATGGTTATACTTGTAAGGGCTGTGCCTCTAAAAGCGCGATCACCTATACTCTTAACACTGTTGCCGATAATCACGCTATCAAGTCTATCGCAATAGCAAAATGCCAATTCCCCTATACTTGTAACACCGTTGCCGATACTCACGCTCTTAAGACTATCGCATGATTTAAACGCATTGTTATCTATATTTTTAACACTGTCGGGTATGGTTACACTTGTAATGTCTGTTCTCTGGAAAGCGCTTTCACCTATACTCGTAACAGGGTAGCCGTTAATCTCGGAGGGAATGATCAACTCCTTAACCGATACGTTAAGACCCGTAATTGTAACGGTATCGTTCTCCACGGTATAAGTAAATATTTCTTTCCAAGCTAGCGTTTTTCCGGGCAAGTCCGCAAGAGCAGTGCCTTCCGCTACTTTAGTATCGCCATTACACAGATGAATGAATTTGTATCCTGAAAAACTAATAGTACCCGGTACTTTCTCAAAGGCGCTGCCTCCCATTATCAAAGTCTGTGGTGTACTCGGACACTCAAATATTACATTCGTAAGGCTTTCGCAGCGTTCAAACGCAGAAATACCAATACTCGTTACACTGTAGGGAATTGTTACACTTGTAATGGCTGTCCTGCGAAAAGCGTAATCACCTATACTCACAATACCTTTGCCCATAGTCACGCTCTTAAGACTATCGCAAATGAAAAATGCATTGTCTTCTATACTTGTAACACTGTCGGGGATGTTTACATCTGTAATAGCTGTTCCCCTAAAAGCGCGATCACCTATACTCGTAACAGGATAGGCGCCGATTTCGGACGGAATATCTAATTCTTTTTCTGTAACTGATGTTTTGAGACCTGTGATTGTCGCGCTGCCGTTGTTCACTGTATACGTATAAATGCTTTCGGGATGTACGGAAGATAACCTTTTCCAAGTGAGAGTTTTTCCGGACAGAGTTGAAAGCTGAACGCCTTCCTCAACTTTGGTATCTCCGTCAAACAGAGAATAAAAGTTGCAGTCTGAATAATTCAGAGCGCTCGGTACATTTTCAAAGGCGTTTTCACCGATTTGCAGATTCTGTTGCGTGCTCGGACGCACAAATACTACGCTCTGTAAATTTCCGCAATAATTAAACGCTGAATTGCCGATACTCGTCACACTATCGGGGATGATTATACTATTAATGGCTGTATAAAAAAATGCTTCATTCCCTATACTTTTAACTCCATTGCCAATAGTCACGCTCTCAAGACTATCACAAAAGTAAAATGCATTATTCCCTATACTTGTAACACTGTCGGGTATATTTACGCTTGTAATAGCTATCGAAGAAAAAGCCCGATCCCCTATACTCCTAACACCATTACCGATTATAACATTTTTAAGACTACGGCAATATTCAAATGCATATTTTTCTATACTTGTCACACTGTCAGGTATGGTTACACTTGTAATGTCTGTACTCTGGAAAGCGCTATTTCCTATACCCGTAACAGGATAGCCGCCGATTTCGGACGGAATATCCAAGTCTGTTTCTGTAACGGATTCCTTAAGACCTGTAATAGTCGCGCTGCCGACGTTTACCACGTATTTATAAATGCTGTTGTCGTTCAGCAAATCGTCCGGCGAAATTGAATCCGCGTTCACGGTTAACGGAATGATAGTGAACAGACTGACTATCATTATCAGTGACAGCAGTATGCTCACGGATTTTCTTATTATTTTCATAAGCTGTTCCTCCTATAAAATACTTACTTTAATATTACGATTCATTATCGCCTACGTTGTTTCAAAAGACGATTTTCGCGCGCGGTGTTGGCGGAATAGGAAAGTTTAAATAAACATATGACAACTATTTTGTAATATGTTAAAGGTCGATAATTCACACTCAACACCAAAGGAGAGGTTATATAAAAAAGAATTATCGCTTTGATTTTACTGCTCGCAGTAACAGTATCAATGCTTTCGGCTTGCGCAAGGTCTGAGGATGACACGCCAAAGCTCACCGACGGTCGCGCAGACTGACTGTTATTTACTGTGATTATCATTGTACATCACACTGTAATCAGTGCGACGGTTAGGGCAGAAGAACTTGAACACAAACCGCCGATAATGTGTAGATTTTAGTCTTTTTTGGCTTATCGTCGTCGTAACCCGACAGGGTTACCTCCTCCTCTGCACCAAAAACCCCAAAAAATCTATCACATTCTCGGTGCAAAGCAGTTTAGACGAGTCAGATTTTCGTTAAGACAAGGAAAACGGTAAATCAAATACTGGCGTATTTATTTGCCGTTTGACGCAGTATTAGCGGAAATAT
>JAHLBL010000224.1 GCA_020625635.1 bacterium | reverse complement strand
TGGGGCTGTCCATACTGGGGCTGTCCATACTGGGGCTGTCCGTACTGGGGCTGTCCGTAAGGATACTGTGGCTGCTGGAAAGCCGCGAACTGTCTTTTGAACTGAGAGTTCTTTGAGAGCAGGATAATACAGAACACAAGCGAAATCACCGCCGCGATCAGCAGAAATGTATAAATAGCGACGAGAGCTCCTGAATTGACCGCGTCATATATGCTGCCCTGCCATGTACGTGTTGAACCGTATACAGTACTTGTAAGCGTAATCTTACCTGAGCCCGAAAGCATTGAAACAGACATCAGCGTGGAGAACGAACCCGCGATGATTCCGAGTATCGAGCAAACCGTAAAGCCCTTGGTATGGGTAATCGGACGGCGCTTCTTATCCTGTACGCCGAAAACGAGCAGGATAATTCCGACGATCGTGCTGCAGAAAAGCAGCGCGATACCCGCAATTATCGCAAAATTGCTCAAAGACCTTGCTTTATTATCATATTCTGTTGGCATAATATTACCTCCGTAAAAAAAGAGCTGTATTCCTACCGCGAAAAAACCGATTCGGGTTTTTCGCAATCCTGATACAGCTCTCATTATAGTTTATTTTTACACTGATGTCAACAAATCACTTTACTTTTTTACCGCGCACCATAAAGATACAGATTGCAAGCGCAACGATATAAAGCGCGCCCGTAGCGAAAAGGATCGTGTCGTAGCTCTTGTCGGTAGCGTTGAGGATAAGCTCGGACATATTGTTACCCGTAATGCCCGCTACAGCCCAAGCGGAAAGCGCAAGTCCGTGAATCTTACTGATTTTATCCATACCGAAACGCTCGCTGAGAAGCGCGGGAAGAGTTGAGAATCCGCCGCCGTAGCCGAGGTTGACTACGAGAAGCAGAGTGATTACGATAGCGCCGAGAACTACAGAGTTTGCGCCGTTTGAAATCGCGAACGGGAAGAGCGCCGCCGCTGTAGCGACAATCGATGTGCTGAAAATAATTTTATAAACCGTGTTGCGCTCGCGCATTTTATCGGAAATCGTAGAGTAGCCGATTCGTCCGAGGGCGTTGAATGCCGCTGTAACCGAGGGAACGATGCTCACGACCGCAACGGAGCCCGCAAACGCCATACCGAGAATCTGCTTCTCATATGTAATGAGCGCGAGACCGCAGTGTATGTTGAGGAAGAACATAAGCCAGATTCCGACAAAGGTCTTGTCCTTGAACATAGAGAGGAGCTTGAAGCTGTCTTTGGAATCGTCAGGCTCAACCCAGCCGTCGGGCTTTTTGAGCAGGAAGTGACCGAGCATCATCAATACAAAGTAAGCGCCGCCGAGGACGTAGAACATACCCGAAATACCGACGCTGCTCTGGAGCGCCTCCATTATCGGGGTAGCGATCGCCTTAGCGAGACCGAAGCCCATAATCGAGATACCCGTCGCGAGTCCCTTGTTCTCGGAGAACCAGAGCATAAGCGTCTTTACGGGAGTGAGGTAGCCTACTCCGAGACCGATACCCATTATACAGCCGTAGCTGATGAAAATACCGATAAGCGCGAAAACACCCGTCGTAAACTGAATAAAGAAACCAGTGCCGAGCATTCCGACAGTAAAGCAGATACAGGCGAGAAGCGACGACTTATGAATATCCTTCTCAACCATTCTGCCCGCGAACGCCGCGGACATTCCGAGGAAAAAGATAGCCAGCGAGAACGCCCAGCCGACAGCAAAGTCGCTCATACCGATTTGCTCCGCGATCGCCTTCTTAAAGGTCGACCAGCAGTACACAGTACCGATGGAGCAGTGAATAAGCAGGGCAGGAACTGCCGCGCGCATCCATTTGTTATTTAACATAAATTAACCCCTATTCTGTGCCTGAGCACGAAGTCTGAGTGTATTTTAGCACAATAAAGCGGTCACTTCAATTAGCCGACTGTCCCATATTTAGTAGAAAAAATTTAGCATTTTAGAGAATGTGCACAATATGTTGAAATAAGCAGCTTTAATCTTCCGAAGCGGAAAAAAGCTGTGCCGAAATCACCTTCGGCACAGCCTTGTTTTGTATTAAAAATCTCAGTCAATATCGTCAATCTCGACGTCTACAACATTCACAGATACTCTCTTGCGCATCTGAAGCAGATTGTAGGATGCGAAGAGGTTCATTATCGCTGTCAAAAGGATCGCGACTCCGATAATCACCGCGAGCGCTCCCGTTACGGCGGTAGCGTAAAGCGGATGAACGATAATCAGCAGTCCGATAATCGCTCCCGCAACTCCGATAAAGAAGTTGGGGATCCATGTATCGAGCATATGACGGCGGTTAAAGGCGAGCTGAAGCTGCATAGCGCCCTCGACAAGAATGATAACGCCGATAAGTATGTAGAGAATCATTTCAACGGAAGCGGGCCATACCAGCGCGATTATTCCGACAATCGCTCCGATAGACGCACGGAAAACATCAAAGTTGATTTCGCGCTCCTCTTTTTCCTTTGTGAAGAACTTCGTAAAACGGATCACGGCGTCAATAATAAGCACAAGACCGAGTGCCTTTATAATCCAGAAGATAACATCCTTGTTCTTGGCTATTACAAAAACGCCGAGCACTCCAAGTCCGATCGAAATAAGAATTGTGCGGATACAGAAGCGCAGAAGAGTGTCCTTGACGTTCTTTTCAGCGCGCTGACTATCGCGTTTTCTTTTGTTTGAACTCATTTTATTACTCCTTTCAGTTTCTGGTTATAAGTATATTATAAAATCACAATTTATGCAATAGAAATTTTGGTTAAAATGATGTAATTAATTTTACAATATTCGCTTGAATATTCGGAAAAAAAGTTTTATTATTATACCATAAATATCGGGGAGGCGATATCATGGTTCATATTTATTACG
>JAHLBL010000223.1 GCA_020625635.1 bacterium | reverse complement strand
GGGTCACGAGTGAGGAAGCCTGCCTTCTTGAGGGCGGGACGGAGAGCCTCGCTGTCGTACTGAAGAAGCGCGCGGGAGATGCCGTGGCGGATAGCGCCTGCCTGTCCCGTAACGCCGCCGCCGTTAACACGGCATACAACGTCGAACTTCTCAGCGGTGTCGGTTAAGTTAAGAGGCTGACGAACGATGAGCTTGAGTGTCTCAAGACCAAAGTAATCGTTGATGTCTCTGTCGTTGATTGTAACCTTACCTGTACCCTGGTAAAGTCTTACGCGGGCAACAGAAGATTTTCTTCTGCCTGTGCCGTAAAAATAAGGTGTCTTATCGTACATAATTCTTTACCTCCTTCTTATCCTTCAGCTGTCTCGGGCTTCTGAGCCTGATGGTTGTGTTCAGCGCCCTCAAAGAGACGGAGTCTCATAAACGCGCTTCTGCCGATAGTGTTTGAGGGAAGCATACCCTTAACTGCGAGCTCCATAGCCTTTGTGGGGCGTGTAGCCATAAGAGTATCATAACCTGTGGTCTTAAGATGACCGATATATCCTGTGTGACGCTGCCACTTCTTCTGAGAAAGCTTGTTTCCTGTGAGCACTGCGTCCTTGCAGTTGATGATGATTACGTGGTCGCCGCAGTCTACGTGAGGTGTAAAGATGGGCTTGTGCTTACCTCTGAGAAGTACGGCAGCCTGAGCCGCAACGCGTCCGAGGGGCTTACCCGCGGCGTCGATTACATACCACTTGCGGTCGATTTCGCCTTTTTTTGCCATAAAAGTTGACATTTGCGTTTCCTCCTTAAATCTTGATGCTCGACTATTATACCAAGTGTTTATGCCGTTGTCAACACTTTTTCAGAGATTTTTTAATTTAGAAAACACTTACTCGTGAATACGGCTGTTTTCTTGTGTTTGCTCACTTTTACTCGAATGCGAATTTTATTTTTACGGCAGGCATAGGGGAGACGGTATGCGGTTAACCGTATCGGCTCGTTCCGTAATCGCTCAGCCCACTCCTTTGAATCGGTGTCGATGTAATTGACCTTGTGTTTTAATTTTTGCTTATTTTTTATTATGTTTCGCCAGAGATTTTTGCCTAATTTTCCGATTTGGAATTATAGGTTGACCGAGCGATAATTTTGTGTTATAATTAATCTGATTAAAATGTCGAAATATGAAGTTTTGAAAATAAGGAGATCGTCTCCGAAAAAGCTTAAGGAATGGTAATATGAATAACGCATCAAGAAAAACAACATCCGTCTTATTGATACTGATTATGATTTTCTCCGTTTTTTCTGTGCTTGCGGCATCTTCTTCTGCCGACTGCGACGCGGCATCCTACCCGAAGGGTTACCCTAACACCTACACAAACACAGGTGCGGGCGCTACCGATATTATAGGTGTGGCGAGGACACAGATCGGCTATCAGGAGAATTCCGTCGGCACAAAATACGGAGCATGGTATTATCCGTCGTTCGTAGACCAGCCGTGGTGCGCTATGTTTGTAAGCTGGTGCGCCAATCAGGCAAAGATCCCCGAAACGGTTATACCGAAGTTCGCCGCCTGCAGCGTGGGCGTAGCGTGGTTCAAGTCCATGGGACGCTGGCACGACAGCAAGTACTACGGCGGAAACTACACGCCGAAAAAGGGCGACGTTATCTTCTACCGCGACAGCGGCTACGACGGCGTTTCGACGCACGTAGGACTTGTGGCGGGACTTAACGGCAATTACATTGTCGCTATAGAGGGCAACTCGACCAACTCCAGCGTGTGCGAGTTCACGACGAGCTCGTCACGTTCACTGGACAGCAGCTATGTGATCGGCTACGGCAACCCGAACTACTCGAACGATCTGGGCGATGAGCCCGATACATACGAGGTATGGCAGATCACTGCCGACGCGCTGAATATGCGCTCGAGCTATTCGACGACCGCTAAGCTCGTTACGACTCTCTCGTACGGCTCGACTCTGAATGTCACAAAGTTTAAAGTCGCGGAGGGTTACCTCTGGGGATACGCGAAGGTAGACGGCAAAAAGGGCTGGTGCGCTCTCGATTTCTGCGAGTACATCTACGGCAACGTAGACGGCGAATACTGGCTTATGCCGCCGACTGTTACGACGAAAAAGCTGTCGCTCTACACAGGCGGAAAAAAGAAGCTGAGCGGTACAAACACCCTCGGCGCAAAGTACACCTCCTCCGACGAAGCGGTTGCGAAGGTATCATCAAAGGGAAAGATAACCGCCGTTTCCGCGGGTACAGCTACGATCAAGCTCAAGACTAAAACGGGCTCGGCAAAGTGCAAGGTCACGGTCACCAATCCGTATCTCAGTCAGACCGAGGGCACGACCTGTATCGGCGACAAATTCAAGCTTACCGTAACGGGCGCTCAGGATACCGTAACATGGACAAGCGCCGACAAGAGCATAGCTAAGGTCGGCACGACAGGCAACGTCAAGGGCATTTCGGCAGGCAAGACCACGATCACCGCGCAGGTAAGCGGCGTTACGCTCACTTGTAATGTTGTCGTCACCGAATTCCCGACACTGTACGAGAATTTTATCGTTGCCAAGGACAAAACTCACACCAAGGACACTTACGAGGAGCCGAGGAAGAGTATCGCGCTCGTACCGAAGGGTACCGCGATCAAGGTTGACGAGGTCGTCTATACCGACACTTATACCTGGGGACACACCACCTACAAGGGCAACGCGGGCTGGATCGTTCTCAACAAGTGCAAATATGTCAACGGCACTATCGACGGCAAGAAATACACCTATCGTCCTTACATCAAAATAAAGGAAAACACTGTTTACATAACCGACAGCTTTGATCTGAAGGTTTATTCCGCTTCAAAGGCGGTCACCTACACAAGCTCGGACGAGAACGTTGCTGCGGTCGACGAGAACGGCAAAATCACTGCCCTGAGCAAG
>JAHLBL010000222.1 GCA_020625635.1 bacterium | reverse complement strand
GAGGTCATAAGAGCGGTTTCCTCGCCGCATACGAACGCGCCCGCGCCGAGACGGAGCTCAAGCTCAAAGTCGAAGCCTGTTCCGAAAATATCCTTGCCTAAGAGACCGTACTCTCTCGCCTGATCGATAGCGATCTGTAAACGCTTAACGGCGATGGGGTACTCGGCACGTACATATACACGGCCCTTTGAAGCGCCGATAGCGTAACCCGCGATAGCCATAGCCTCGATGAGTGAGTGGGGGTCGCCCTCGAGAACGGAACGATCCATGAACGCGCCCGGGTCGCCCTCGTCGGCGTTACAGCAAACGTATTTCTGGTCAGCGTCATTAGCCGCCGCGAATTTCCATTTCAATCCTGTGGGGAAGCCCGCGCCGCCGCGGCCTCTGAGACCTGAGTCGAGGATCGTCTGGATAACCTCGTCGGGAGTCATTTCGGTAAGAACCTTACCTAAAGCGGCATAACCGTCCTGTGCGATATAGTCGTCGATCTTCTCGGGGTCGATAACGCCGCAGTTTCTCAGCGCGACACGCTTCTGCTTAGCGTAGAAGGCTGTCTTGTTGAGGGATTTGATTGTGTCCTCTTCGACTGTCTCCTGATAGAGAAGTCTGGTAACGATACGTCCCTTGAGAAGGTGCTCCTCAACGATCTCGGGGATATCCTCGATTTTAACCATCGAGTAGAAGCTGCCCTCGGGGTATACTACCATGATGGGACCTAAAGCACAAAGACCGAAGCAGCCCGTCGTGATGACGTTGACTTCCTTCTCGAGGCCTTTTGCCGCGAGCTCTTCCTTGAGCTTTTCTACGATTTTCAGGCTGTTTGAGGAGGTACATCCGGTACCGCCGCAAACAAGTACATTAGAACGATACATTTATTGTCCTCCTATTATTTAACGGCGCCGATAGTATATTCGGTAACGACGTTTCTGTTTACGAGATGGTCGTTAACAACCTTTACGGCTTTTTCGGGAGTCATCTTAACATAAGTAACTTTTTCCTCGCCGGGAATTTCGATTTCAACAACAGGCTCGAACTGGCAGATACCGATGCAGCCTGTCTGTGTGACAACAACGTCCTGAGTGAGACCGCGCTTGGCGATTTCCTCGGTAAAGGCGTTGAGAACAGGTCTTGCGCCCGCGGCGATACCGCAGGTAGCCATACCTACGAGAACTCTGGCAGCGTTGGGATTTTCCTTTCTGAGGTCCATCTCGGCTCTCGCCTTGTCTCTTATTGCCTTTAATTCAGCTAAAGATTTCATATTAGTTTACACCTCCGTATATGATCTGGGTTTGTTCCTCTAAAAATTGCTTAATCCATTCAAGCACGTCGGGGTTGTCGAGACTTACGTCTCCCAGTACCTCCCTTAGCTCTCTTGTGTCGAGAGTGAAGGAGCCGTTGTCCGTGCTGTGAACAAAGACTATGTCGATGTCGGGATTACACTGAATAAGAATCTGTATCGTGGAGTTTATGTCCCCGAGAGGAGTCATATCCACGTGGCTCTTAACGTATGAAGCGGTAGTGGTCGTGCCTTCGCCTACCTTTGATCTGATTTCAAAGCTTCCGCCTGTCTGCTCCGCCGAGAGCTTGAACAGCGGGACTCCGAGCCCCACCTTCCTCGTTTTGCGCGAGGTGAAAAACGGGTCGATAACCTGAGCTACCTGTTCGTCGGTCATTCCGCATCCGTCGTCGGAGATTGAGATCGTCAGGAGATCGTCCCTGTCGCTCTCGTTTACGGTGACGGTGATAAGCTTCGCTTCTGCCCGAACCGAGTTCTGGGCAATATCCATTACGTTAAGAGACAGCTCACGCATTCGCGTTCTTATATTTTTCGATGATGCCCGGTACGTCGTTAACTGTCAGTCTTCCGTAAACGTCGTCGTTAACGGTGAGAACGGGAGCAAGTCCGCAGGCACCTATGCAGCGGCAGGCTGTAAGCGAGAACTCGCCGTCGGCAGTGCATTCCTCCGCCTCGATTCCGAGGATTTCGGAAATCTTGTTCAGGATATCTCCCGAGCCCTTTACATAGCAGGCTGTACCGAGACAGACGGAGATGTGATATTTGCCCTTAGGTGAAAGAGCAAACTGAGAGTAGAAGGTGGACACGCCGTATACTTCCTCAAGCGGAACACCAAGACCCTCGGCAATCATTGTCTGAACTTCAATCGGCAGATAACCGTAAATGTCCTGAGCCTCCTGCAATACAGGCATCACAGCGCCGGGATCGTCAGCGTGACGGGCGATGGATTCCTTGAGCTTTGCTTCCTGCTCAGGAGTTCCCTGAAACGGGATAGAGCTGATTTTCTTTTGCATCGTTTTTCCTCCTTTAGTAGAATTGTGCGTCGTTTCCGCAGTGCGGAGCAACACTAATACGCTTAGTGACATTATATCATAGAAACAGCCTGATGTCTATAAATTTTTCTATTTTTTTAGATAAAATATATAACAAAAACGGAATTTTTCGACAGGTTTTTGTTTGAGTTAGTCAACACTAACTAAATTGGCTTCACTATAGACCGAAATGAAAGAAAAACCACCCACCGGTGCGGCGGGGCTGACGATAATATTTGAGTGGAGTGTTTTATATTTTTTAAAGTAAATCTTTCTCACAAGTTGCGTAAAACTACGCAATTATTTCTGTTTTTGCAGGGTATATGAGGGGGCACCGGTGGGCGCCGGTGGGCGTCGGTGGACGCTTTTTCCGCCTTTGGATACGCTGGGTTTGACAGAAACCAACATCAACGGCGGGGCGGACGATAATATTTGAGTGGGGTTACAACAGCTTTTACAGATTCGGTGTAAGAGTGTGTAAGGCTGTGTAAGGCTGTGTAAGGAAAAATTTAATCTCCTTACACGCGCAAACCCGCATAAACACTGGGTTTTTCGCTCTCTGTGTAAGCGAATAGGCATTTTTTACCTAAAACTTTTGCAAAGCAATAAAAAAATAAAATTATTT
>JAHLBL010000221.1 GCA_020625635.1 bacterium | reverse complement strand
TAAAAACGCAAAACTCTTTACTTTCAAAGTGATTTGTGATAGAATTAACGATGTATATTGATATATTAATAAGTATAGTTCAAGGAGGTAATTCTATGGGTTTAACAATCGCACAGAAAATTATCAAAAACCATATCGTTGACGGCGAAATGGTCGTCGGCAGCGACATCGGTCTCAGAATAGACCAGACGCTTACACAGGACGCGACGGGCACAATGGCGTACCTCGAGTTCGAGGCAATCGGCGTACCGCGTGTAAAGACCGAGAAGAGCGTGGCTTACATCGACCACAACACTCTCCAGACAGGCTTCGAGAACGCGGACGATCACCGCTTTATCCAGTCGGTCTGCAAAAAGCACGGCATCTACTTCTCGCGTCCTGGTAACGGTATCTGTCACCAGGTACACCTCGAGCGCTTCGGAAAACCCGGCAAGACCTTGATCGGCTCTGACAGCCACACCCCCACGGGCGGCGGTATCGGAATGCTCGCGATCGGCGCCGGCGGACTTGACGTAGCCGTAGCCATGGGCGGCGGCGCGTACTACATAACTATGCCCAAGATGGTAAAAGTAAACCTCACAGGCAAATTAAGACCGTGGGTAAGCGCCAAGGATATCATCCTCAAGGTGCTTGAGGTTATGTCCGTAAAGGGCGGCGTAGGCAAGATAGTCGAGTACGCGGGCGAGGGCGTAAAGACGCTTTCCGTTCCCGAGAGAGCTACAATCACCAATATGGGCGCGGAGCTCGGAGCCACGACCTCCATCTTCCCGTCCGACGAGATCACCAGAGAGTTCCTCAAGGCTCAGGACAGAGAAGAGGACTGGACAGAGCTCTCCTCAGACGCCGACGCCGAGTACGACGAGATTATCGATATCAACCTTGACGAGCTGAAGCCTCTCGCGGCTTGCCCTCACTCACCCGATAACATCAAGACTATCGAGGAGCTCGCGGGCAAGGAAATCAATCAGGTATGTATCGGCTCCTGTACAAACTCCTCATACAGAGATATGATGAAGGTCGCCGCTATTCTCAGGGGCAAGACCGTAGCCGACGGCGTAAGCCTCGCTATCGCTCCGGGTTCAAAGCAGGTGCTCAATATGCTCGCTCTTAACGGCGCGCTCGGCGATATGATCGCCGCAGGCGCGAGAATACTCGAGAGCGCGTGCGGTCCGTGTATCGGTATGGGACAGTCGCCTAACTCGGGCGGTATCTCGCTGAGAACCTTTAACAGAAACTTTGAGGGCCGTTCAGGCACAGCCGACGGTCAGATTTACCTCGTGTCCCCCGAGACAGCCGCCGCATCGGCTCTCACGGGCGTATTCACCGACCCCACAACTCTCGGCGCCGACGTTGAAATCGAAATGCCCGAGAAGTTCCTCATCAACGACAATATGGTCATCGATCCCGCTCCCGAAGAGGAGATGGACAGCGTCGAAATCCTCAGAGGTCCGAACATCAAGCCTTATCCCAAGACCTCTCCCCTCTCCGACAGCATTGACGCGAGCTGCTCGCTCAAGGTCGGCGACAACATCACCACAGACCACATTATGCCTGCGGGAGCAAAGATCCTTCCGCTGCGCTCCAATATTCCGAAAATCTCCGAGCACTGCTTCACCGTTTGTGACAAGGACTTCCCCTCCAGAGCAAAGGCTCTCGGCAGCAGCATAGTCGTCGGCGGCGAAAACTACGGTCAGGGCTCCTCGCGTGAGCACGCGGCTCTCGCTCCGCTCTACCTCGGAGTAAAGGCTGTTCTCGTAAAGAGCTTCGCCAGAATCCACCGCGCTAACCTTATCAACGCGGGAATCATTCCGCTGACCTTCAAGGACGCGGCTGACTACGACAAGATTTCTCTCGGCGATCAGCTCGAGCTCCCCTGCGTAAAGCAGGAGATCCAGGACGGCGGCAGCATCACCGTAATCAACCGCACCAACGGCGAGAAGATCGAGGCGGTATGCGAGCTCACCGACAGAACTAAGGCAATTATCATCGCGGGCGGACTGCTCGACTACACAAAGGAGAACGGCTGATGTCTAAAATCGCTATGAAAACTCCGCTCGTTGAGATGGACGGAGACGAAATGACAAGAGTTATCTGGAAACAGATAAAGGATATACTTCTCCTTCCCTACATCGACCTCAAGACCGAGTACTACGACCTCGGTCTCGAGAACAGGGAAAGGACAAAGGATCAGATCACCATCGACAGCGCCGAGGCGGCTAAGAAGTACGGCGTAGCTGTAAAGTGCGCCACCATCACCCCCAACGCCGCGCGCATGACCGAGTACAATCTCACGGAAATGTGGAAGAGCCCCAACGGCACGATCCGCGCGGCTCTCGACGGCACGGTTTTCCGCGCTCCGATTCTCGTTAAGGGCGTTACACCCTACATTCCCACATGGACAAAGCCCATCACGATCGCGCGTCACGCTTACGGCGACGTTTACAAGAACACCGAGATGGTCGTTGAAGGCGGCTCAAAGGCGGAGCTCGTAGTCACAAAACCCGACGGAACCGTAGAGAAAGCTCTTATCCACGACTTCAAGGGCGACGGTATCATTCAGGGACTGCACAACCTCGACAGCAGTATCTCGTCCTTCGCGAGAGCCTGCTTCAACTTCGCTCTCGACACAAAGCAGGATTTGTGGTTCTCCACCAAGGACACTATCTCAAAGAAATATGACCACCGCTTCAAGGATATTTTCCAGGAAATCTACGACAACGAGTACAAGGAAAAATTTGAAGCCGCGGGTATCGAATACTTCTACACCCTGATTGACGACGCCGTAGCGCGTGTTGTACGCTCGAGTGGCGGATACATCTGGGCGTGCAAGAACTATGACGGCGACGTTATGAGCGATATGGTAGCCACAGCCTACGGCTCGCTGGCTATGATGACCTCGGTTCTCGTTTCTCCCGACGGAAACTACGAGTATGAGGCGGCTCACGGCACTGTTCAG
>JAHLBL010000220.1 GCA_020625635.1 bacterium | reverse complement strand
AACCAGCGTAAGAACGAGCGCAAGGAGGAAATCTTCAACGCCCAGACAAAGGTTACTCTCGACAACCTCTTCGACCAGATGAAGCAGGGCGATATGAAGGAGCTCAAGATCATCGTCAAGGCTGACGTTCAGGGTTCCGTAGAGGCTGTACGCCAGAGCCTTGAGAAGCTCACAAACGAGGAAGTAAGAGTCAACGTTATCCACGGCGGCGTAGGCGCTGTCAACGAAAGCGACGTTATGCTCGCTAACGCCTCCAACGCAATTATCGTAGGCTTCAACGTGCGTCCCGACGCGAACGCCCAGAACAACGCCGAGCGCGACGGCGTAGATATGCGCCTCTACCGCGTAATCTACGACTGCATCGAGGAGATCGAGTCCGCTATGAAGGGTATGCTCGCGCCCAAAACACGCGAGGTTGAACTCGGTACAGCCGAGGTACGCAACGTCATCAAGATCAAGTCCGTCGGCACAGTCGCGGGCTCATACGTCACAAAGGGCAAAATCAGCCGTGACGGTCTTGTGCGCGTTGTCCGCGACGGTATCATTATCGCCGACGACAAAATCGGCTCTCTCCAGCGCTTCAAGGACAGCGTAAAAGAGGTTGCCGAGGGCTACGAATGCGGTATCTGCCTCGATAAGTTCAGCGATATCAAGGAAGGTGACGTCTTCGAGGTATACGCAATCGAAGAATACAGAGACTAAATATAATTCTCAGGGGACGGTCTCCGCGCCGTCCCCTGTACGGATATTAATTCGGAGAAAAAGCTATGTCAGGACATAAAATAGAAAGAACAACAGAAGACATCAGGCGTGAGCTCACCGCGATTTTCCGCGAGCTCAAGGACCCGCGTGTGCGCGACGCGTTCATTTCGATTATCCGCGTCGACCTCACCAACGATTTGTCCTACTGTACCGTATATGTCAGCGCCATGGAGGGGCTCGAAAGGTGTAAGCTCGCCTGTAAGGGGCTCGACTCCGCGTCGGGCTATATCCGCCGCGAGCTCGGTATGAGACTGAAGCTCAGACACGTTCCGTCTCTCATTTTCACCGCGACCGACAGCATCGAGTACAGCGCAAACATTTCACGTATTATCAACGATTTGAACAACAAATAAAGAAGTGATGAAATTGACAATCAAGGAAGTTGCTCAGATACTCCTGAAGCACGACAAATTTGAAATCCTCACCCACAACTACCCCGACGGAGACTGCCTCGGCTGCGGCTACGCGCTCTGCGAGGCTCTACAGCAAATCGGAAAGCACGCGCGCGTCATAACGACCGACCTGCCCAAGCGCTTCGTTTTTCTGGCGGATAATGTTGAAGAGCAGGAGTTTGAGGCTGAGTATATTGTCTCGGTGGATGTAGCCGACGAAAAGCTTCTCGGCTGTAACAAAGAAAAATACGAGGGCAGGATCGACCTCGTTATTGACCACCACGGCTCAAACAATATCCCCTGTGAGCAGAAGTACGTGGACGCAGAATCCGCGGCGGCAGGCGAGATAATCTACGAGCTGATTTCCGAGCTCGGGGCAGTTATGACACGCTCCTTAGCAAACTGGATCTACACCGCGATCTCAACCGACACGGGCTGTTTCCGCTACACAAACACCTCCTCGCGCACGCTGAGGACAGCGGCACAGCTTCTGGACTTCGGCTGTGACTTCGGAGCGATCAACAAAATAATGTTTGAGACTAAATCCAGGCGCACTGTTCAGCTTGAGCGCGAGATTCTTGAGAATATGCGGTTCTGCTGCAGCGACAAATGCGCGATCATATACACAACCCTCGAAATGGTCGAGGGCATGGGCGACGACGAAACCGAGGGGCTCGCTTCGATTCCGAGAAGGATCGAGGGAGTCGAGATGGGAATCACCGTCCGCGAAAAGCCGAACGGCGAGTACAAGATCTCCGTCCGCACTACGGACAATATCGACGCGTGCGAGTTCTGCAAACGCTTCGGAGGCGGCGGTCACAGAGCCGCTGCGGGCTGCACTCTTCACGGCACGCTCGATGACGTAATCGCTCAGCTCGTCAGTGCGGCTGAGGAAACCGTATGAACGGAGTAATCGTTGTCGACAAGCCCGCGGAATTCACCTCGTTCGACGTGGTAGCGGTCGTGCGCAGGCTCAGCGGTCAGCGCAAGATCGGACACACGGGCACACTCGATCCGAACGCTACGGGCGTGCTTCCGCTTCTGCTCGGCAGCGCGACAAAGGCACAGGACATAATCCCCAACCATGACAAGGAATATGTCGCGGGATTTTCTCTCGGAATGACGAGCGACACTCTCGACATCTGGGGCAACGTCAGCGAACGAAAGGAAACCTCCGTCACCCTCGGGGAGCTTGAGAACGCGCTCAGCTTTTTCAGAGGAAAAATCACTCAGCTTCCGCCGATGTACTCGGCAGTCAAGGTAAACGGACAGCGGCTTTACGACCTTGCCCGCGAGGGCAGAGAGGTCGAGCGCAGGGCGCGTGAGGTCACGGTCTATTCGCTCTCGCTGCTCTCCTTTGATGAAGCGGCTCAGAGCGGTGTACTCTCGGTAAGCTGTTCGCGCGGCACTTACATACGGACACTGATTGACGATATCGGCACACGCCTTTCCACAGGCGCGGTGATGACCTCGCTCGACAGGATAAGCGCCTGCGGCTTCAAAAAGCAGGACGCGCTCACACTCGACGAAATAAAAAAGCTCGCCGAAAGCGAAGAGCTCGAAGGTCGCCTGATGAGCACGGAAAGTCTCTTCGTCACCTATCCCGCGCTCAGCGTAAGCGACGCACAGGCGAAGCGCTTTAAAAACGGCGGCGCTCTCGACGCCTCGCGAACCTCGCTCCACGGCGTGCAGACAGAGAACGGCTCTGTTTACCGAATCAGGGACAGAGAGGAAAACTTTCTCGGTCTCGCGCGCGTTGACGAAGGCAGTTTAAAAATTTTCAAACTTTTTTAGGAAAAATTGCGTAAAACTACGCAATTTTTTTCTTTTTTGCAGG
>JAHLBL010000022.1 GCA_020625635.1 bacterium | reverse complement strand
AGCTCCGACAGGAATTTAGCTTGGCAACGCCAAATTCAGCTCGCGTAAGCGAATTTAGCTGAGGCTTTCAGCCTCATTCAATAGGCTCAAAATCAGCAACGCCGTGCTTGCAAAGCGGACAGATGAAATCCTCGGGGAGCACATCGCCCTCGTAGATGTATCCGCAGATTTTGCAGACAAAGCCCTTCTTGCCCTCGGTCTGGGGCTTCGGCTTTACGTTGTCCTGATAATAGTTGTAGGTCATAGTCTCCTTGTCGGAGATAACTCTCGACTCCTCGACGCTGCAAATAAACATTCCGTGGGTGTCGAGGTCGATGTACTGCTCAACCTTCAGCGACATAAAGGAGTTGATATAGTGCGGGAGGAACACGAGCCCGTTGTCGGAGCGCAGCGGAGTGCAGTCCTTAAACTTATCGGTGTTTCTGCCGCTCTGGAAGCCGAAGTTCTCGAACACGCTGAACGGAGCCTCGACGGACAGGCAGTTAACATTCATAATGCCCGTATTTTTGATTACGTGGTGCGAGTAGTTCTGCTTATTGATGCAGACAGCGACGCGGTTGGGGGAATTAGTGACCTGAGTAACGGTGTTGACGATAAGACCGTTGTCCTTCTTTCCGTCGTTCGAGGTAACGACATAGAGACCGTAGCCGATCTTAAAGAGCGCGGTGAGGTCGTTCTTGTTGGCGGTTTCGCCGTTCTGAGCGATATAGTCGCGGCAAAGCTCGTCCGCCATCTCCTCGAGCTGAGCGGAGCTCTGCTCGTTGAGCGCTGACATAATCTTTACTGTGGCGTTGGTGTAGGTGATGTTCTTACAGCCCTCGAGCATCTTCTTCATCGTCTTTGCGGCGAGCGGAGCCCACGAGCCGTTCTCGATCAGACCGACCGTCTTGTTCTGGAAGTTGCGCTCGGTAAGATGGTTTATAAACTCACGCATAAAGGGGAAGATCTCGGCGTTGTAGGTGGTGGTGGCGAGAACGATCTTGCCGTAGCGGAAAGCGTCCTCCACGCACTCTGCCATATCCTCTCTCGCGAGGTCGTTGACCGCGACCTTGGGACAGCCCTTGGCGCGGAGCATATCCGCGAGCTTCTCGACGGCAGCCTTTGTGTGACCGTAAACGGACGTATATGCGATCATAATGCCCTCGGTCTCGGTGGCGTAGGACGACCACGTGTTGTACAGACCGATATAGTAGCCGAGGTTCTCGGTAAGGATAGGACCGTGGAGCGGACAGATGATCTCGATATCGAGTCCCGCCGCCTTCTTGAGCAGAGCCTGAACCTGAGCGCCGTACTTGCCGACGATACCGATGTAGTATCTTCTCGCCTCGCACGCCCAGTCCTCCTCAACGTCGAGCGCGCCGAACTTTCCGAAGCCGTCCGCGGAGAAGAGTACCTTGTCCTTGCTGTCATAAGTCACGATGACCTCGGGCCAGTGAACCATCGGAGCGCCCACAAAATTAAGTGTGTGGCTTCCGAGCTCGAGGGTATCGCCCTCTTTTACAACGATCCTTCTGTCCTCGAACTCAGTGCCGAAGAAGTTCTTCATCATAGCGAACGCCTTCTGTGAGGAAACGATCGTTGCGTCGGGATAGTTGTTCATAAAGTTGAAGATGTTGGCTGAGTGGTCGGGCTCCATATGCTGAACTACGAGGTAGTCGGGCTTTCTGTCGCCGAGAGCGTCGTCGAGGTTGTTGAGCCACTCGTGAGTGAAATTGCGGTCGACGGTATCCATAACCGCAACCTTGCTGTCAAGAATAACATAGGAGTTGTACGCCATACCGTTGGGCACGTCGTACTGACCTTCGAACAAGTCGATTTTATGGTCGTTAACGCCTACATAGATAATATCGTTGGTGATTTTCATTGAGTTGCCTCCTTTTTGAAGTTGTAGTAGTTGTTGCCCACACTTGCCCTCCGTGTCGGCAGAAATACACAAAAATATTATAACACACCCCGCAATAATTGGCAAGATGTAAATTGCGCGGATATAAAAAATCGGGCGCCGGTGGGCGGCGTCGGTGGACGCTTTTTCCGCCTTTGAAAGCGTAGGGCTATACAAAACCTACATAAACGGCGGATATAAAAAATCGGGCAGAGGAGGTTGCCTATATCACAACCTGTCTGCCCGACCATCACTATTCACTTTTCACTTTTCACTTTTCACTAAAACTCACTTTTCACTATCGCCACAGCGTATTTACTTGCTCTTCTTCACCATTTTCGCGTACTTCTTCTTCAGCGTCGCGGGGAACTTAAAGGTCAAGTTCTTCGGCGTGCCTGCGAAAGCTCCCTTGCCGATTTTCTTTATCGTCTTTGAAGCTATCGTGACCTTACCGAGCTTTTTCATATTCTTGAAGGCTCCCGCCGCAACAGCGGTAACCTTGAACGTCTTGCCCTGCTTCTTTACAACCGCGGGGATCTTTACCGATTTAGCGGTCTTGCTCTTAGCGCCCGTAACGGTCACAGTACCCGTTTTACCGAGCTTAGTCACCTTGTATTTCAGCGCGCCCGCGGTAAACTTGCTGCCCTTTTTAAGCGGAGCAGCCTTGACGGTAACGTTGCACAGCAGCAGCCCTTCGATATAAGGAGACTCCGCGATCACGACAGTCTTACCAGCCTTTTTACCGTAAACAAAGCCGTTGGAATCCACCTTCGCGACGCTCTCGTCCGCGCTCGCGAAAACAAGTCCCGTCAGCGACCAGTACGACTTGGGAGCCGTTTTCAGCCTGACCTGAGAATATTCGCCCTGAGTGAGAGTGATTTTCTTTTTCTTCAGCTTGGGAGTTCCGTACTCCTCGATGTAATCGCCGATATGTACGGTACACGTCGCCTTCAGCTCACCCGCGCTTGCGGTGACCTTTACGTCACCTTCGCCGACAAGCGGCGTTAAATTGCCCTCGTTATCAATCGCGGCGATATCGTTATCGCTGCACGTCCAGTTCAGCGCGACGCTCTTGTTGAACGGCATAACCGACAGCGGCAGGTCGTAGCTGTCGTAGTCCTCCTGTCCGCTCATCATATAATTGCCCGTAACATAGATATCCTTATACGGGAACGCGATTTTCTTTATATCGGATTTTGGGGATTTCTTCTGCCACTTTGCCTTAAAGATGACGGAGTCGTTGTCGCCGAAGTAAAAATCGTTCAGATTTACCTCTTCGCCGTACTCATTCTTTGTATACCATCCGAGGAAGGAATAGCCCTTCTTTGATGGAGGCTCGGGGATATTTGCGCCGAAGTCCTCCTCAAAGAACTCAGCCTTGCTGTAGACCTTGCCGTCCACCATAAAGGTCGCCTTGTACCTTTTCGGAACGATCGAGTCGATGTTCTCGTCAAACCAGTCTATTCTCTCGCGGATCCAGCACTTTAATCTCTGGACCTCTGTATCAAAAACAACGTGAACTTCCTCGTCCTGCTGTTCACCATCCGAACCCTTATTGTAGTTGTCTACATTATTGTACGCATTGTATTCGAGCTTACCCGGGTAGTCGTATGAGCTGCCGCTGTACTCGGTTCCGCAGACATAGTAGTTGGCTTTCTGGGACATATAGAGCTCGCGGGCGTATTTGTCGATGATGTCTCCGTCGGATGACGATTTCTCGAGAATCGGTTTGATCTGTTTCCAGCGTGCTTTAAGCTTTGAGACGAACTCAGGATCGGTGAGCAGTCTTGAGAACCACGCGGTGTTGTTGCTGTAAAAGCCCTCTACCTCGTTGTGCGTGTATTCGGTCGCGCCCCACGCCACATAGTCGAAATCCCACAGCGGACCCCAGAAGAGCTTTCCGCCGCGCTTCTTGTAGAGATATGTGCTTCCGCTGCCGAACGCGTCGCCGTTTAGCGAAAACTCCTGAACAAGGTAGTAATCGATCGCCGCGTCAACGTCGAGATACTCGGAATAGTGCTTGCCTTCAAGATTTTTGAAGTCCTTTGCGTAAATAGCCTCGTCGGTCGCGCGCAGATAATCCGCGATATAATTATACTGAGCCTCGTTTACATAATCGGTAAAGTCGGGGTTCTCGATCAGGAAGTTGTTGTTGGCGGTGGTGACCATTCTGTAATCGCCCTCTTCCCCGCCGAGCGAGAGAAGATAGCCGCCCGTGATCCCCTCGCCCTCGGAGAGCTCGGGAGAATCCTCGAGGTCGTCGATGTTGACTCTCGACTTGCCTACGCGGATCTGCTCGCAGAGGTAGTAGCTGCCGAGGTACTGACCGTTCATAACAAGGTCGATGAACACGCACTGCGGGGTAAATTCCATACCCATCTCCGCGCCGAGCCAGTAGGTGTATTTATTTCTGAGCATTGTAAAATCATAGTAATTCGCGAGGAGAACCCAGTGCTTGTTCGCGCCCATACCGAAAAAGTCCTGCTTCTTCTCGAACTTCAGCTTATACGGTCTTTTGTCCGCCATCCACGTGGAGTTGCCTCTGCCGCGGATGTACTCGAGCTCATATTTGCCCGAGGTGTAGGTCTTGTCGCTGTACTCGCTCTTATAGCCTTCGGGAACGGTCAGCGAAACGCTTCCGTAGCACTCCGTAAGGTGCTCCTCGTCGTTGTTCATTTCCGAGATAGTGCCCTCGCTCTCGTCGATGTTGACCTCCATAACGGGAACTGTCTGAGCCGTGAAGAAGAAGCTCCTCAGAAGCAGCGAGACGCTCGTGCCCGCGGAAACGCTGTCGGCATATTTTATCGAGAAAGCCACCTTGTGCTTACCCGTAAGCTTGAGTGCCGAAAGGTCGGCGCAAAGGCTCTTCTGAACAGTCCAGTTTCCCTTTTTGTTCTGTCTGGGCAGAGCGATCGTGAGCGCCGGCTCAGCCGCGCCGTCAATAAACAGACAGAGCGACGCGCGCGCCTTGCGCTGTGTCACGGCGTCCATAACAAAACGCGCGACCTTCATATCCTTGAAATCGAGCTCGTCGTTGAGCTCGATACGGAGCTGCTCGATCTTTGAGATCTTGCCGCTGATAACTACGCCGCCGTAGTATTCGTCGGGCTCGAATTCAACGAGATCCTTGTCGTTGAGCGTGAGCTTGTTATCCGTCGCAAGCGCTCCGAAGTTGTAGTTGTCAAACCCGTCGGGCGTCTGCATAATCGCCTCTTGTTCGGTCGGAGTGTTGTCGACCGTGTACGCGTAGGTCCCGACTGCCGCCGTCTCAAGAACGAAAAGCAGCGAAATGATAAGCGCGAGCGCCTTCGGTAATAATCTTTTTTTCATAATTCCGCCTCCTGTTTTATCCCTGAAATGATCGGGATACCATACGTCTATATATTACACCATATTATTGTTTTTTACAATAGAATTCTGTCATAAAAATACGCGCTGACGGGCGCTCTGCTCCGCCTTTCCTGTAAAGAAACAGCCGACACGGAAAACTGATTCCGTGCCGACCGATTGGTTTTTATTATCTCACTATAACGGTAATGATCGACATATTGTCGTTACCGGGTTTGATCCTGTCCATAGCGCGGAGCAAAAGCAGCTTAGCCCACTGCTCCGCGGTAAACGCCTTGTGATAATCTATGAGCACCTCGTTGTCGCGGATATACTCCCACACTCCGTCCGAACAGAGCATAAACGCGTCGCCGCTGCGCAGAGGCTCGTCGATCCCCGTCAGGTTCGGAAGATAACGCGAGTCGTTGCCGATTGCCCTGAGAAGGCTTGACTGGTCCTCGTCGCCTGCTATTTCGTCGCGGGAGATCTCCCCCGCCATATACTTTTTAAACGCCACGGAATGATCCTCTGTCACATCGAGCAGCTCTCCGCGGTGGATATAGTAAAGACGCGAGTCGCCGACGTTCGCCCATTTAGCGTCGTCACCGCGTATCACGAGAGAAACGAGCGTGCTCTTCATATTGCCGCCGCGCTCCTCCTGAAGTCTGAGGACGCTGTTCTGAGCGGCGTTCACGCGGTTGATAAGCCACTTCTGGAGCGGCTCTCCCGCGGCAGGCTCACTGCCCGAGCAGAACGTATCAACGACGCATTTCGAGGCTACCTCACCGAAGCGGTGACCGCCGAGACCGTCGGCTACAACAAACACACCGCCGTCGGTTATCGCCGACTTGCCGACGCAGTCCTCGTTATAACCGCGTCCGCCTGTATTTGTAAACATATAACTGTCTAATATCATAACCTGACTCCTACGCGCGGCACTGAACGACGAGCGCCGTGTAATTATCCTGATAACCGCGATGCAGAGCGAGAACATTTTTCTCGAGCAGAGCGCACATCACGTCGGGAGAGGGAGCGCTGAGGCACGAAATGATGCACTCATCGCTGAGCACGCCCGCGACTCCGTCGGAGCACAGCAGAACCACATCGCCGTCAAGCAGCTTAAACGGCACGCGGAAGATATCGATATCCCTGATCACGTCCATTCCGAGGAACTGTGTCAGCGCCGCCTTGTCGGAAGCTCCGCGGGCAATCTCGGGACGGATATTGCCAACGGTGATCATATCGAGGTACTGAAGGTTCAGAAGATTGTGCTTGCGGTTGATATGATAGATCCTGTTTCCGCGTTTGAGTATCAGATAGCTGTCGCCCACGCCCGCGAAAAAGAGGTGAGAATCCTTAAATATACAGGCTATAAGCGTGCTTCCGCCCTCGCCGCCGAGCTCGTTGTAAACCGCGCGGTTGGCTTTGACGACCGCGTCCTTGAGCTGAGCCGAAAGACTGACGCTGTAGTCGAAGCGCTCGAACTCCGAGCGGATAACCGAAATCGCCGTTTCGCTGGCTATTTTTCCGTCCTTCATTCCGCCCATACCGTCCGCGACGACTGCGAGCAGTCCACGGCTGTCGATTCTCTCGGGATCGAGCACGTTGCTTAAAGCGAACGAATCCTCCTGATTAAGACATGTGCCGAGTCCCTGCACATTGGCGGCGGTGAAGCCCAGATGAACTCTTTTAGGTTTCAGAGGAGCGTCGGGCGTGACCGTGACTCCCCTGTTCTTGTCAAATAAACTCATTTTATATTCTTTCCGTCCTCATAAGGGGACAATGATTATTTCAAAACTTACTGTTATTTATCCCACGAATAGATGTCGTCACAGAACGAAATGTAGATAAACCTGCTCTCGCCTATATCCACCCTGTCCATATTCGTAAGCTTCTCGGATGTGTAAACGGGGTTATCGTTGATGTAGATGTTGGTGCTCTTCTCGGAAGGAATAAGCCGACATCCGTTGTGCTTCGGATCGTACGCGATACGCGCGTGGTTCTCCTTTGAAACGGTGTTGTCGCCGCGCAGGCATATGTCCATACGCTCGCTTCTGCCGAGACTGTTCATACCGCCGAGTATGCGGAAATCCCTGCCCTTCTGCTCACCTTCAACACACACAAGCCAGCCGACAACAGGCTCGCGGCTGAAAGTTTTATGGAAAATACCGACCGTCTTGTTCTCCTGAGCCGTGAGAGCTCTGTCGACAGGAGAAGCGCTCTTCGGCTGTTCCGCCTCGGCGCTGTTATAACTGAACACGCCTTTTTCGATATCGGTAAAATCATTCTCGCTGCTTATGGGACGGTTATCGGGCTTGAGAAAGCCCTCCTCGGAATTTAACGACTGAGGCTCCCGCTGCACAGGCTTCTGCCCCGCCTGAGCCTGATCCCCGTTCGGCTTCGGCTCGTTACCGTATTTCACCTCGGGATCAATTCTTTCCTCATTCACGTGAAAGCTGTTTATAACACCCGACGCCGCGGACATCCGCGAAGCGTTGGCGGAGACCGTTCTGTCAACGGGAACAGTCACATATCTGTCCTCCCGCGCGGCACTCTGCGCCTGCCGTCCGCCCTGCATTCCCGTATTGATATCCGTCCTTGGTTTCCCGTCGAGAAGGTTGAAATTCATCACCTTTCTGCCCGAGAGACAATACGGGCACTCGTCGTACTGGTCAGAATCATAAACGTGTATGCCGCAATTCTTAATTGCCATTTTTTCACCTCATCAGTAAGGCGTTTCATCTTGCGCAACCGATGATACTCCCACAAATATACAGTATAATTGTATAAAAAAATGCCGAATTTGTCAATAAAATTTATAAAAACAAGAAATTCCGATTAACTATTTTTATTCAATACGCTGTCAAAAAACGGCAATATAAAATATTTTAAATTTTTTCTGTTTTTTCGCTTGATATTCTCGCAGATGTATGGTACAATATATGAGTTGAGAAAATCAACATCCGGGTGTGGCGCAGTTTGGTAGCGCGCTTGAATGGGGTTCAAGAGGCCGCTGGTTCGACTCCAGTCACTCGGACCAAAAGAAAAACCGCATCAGAAAGCCGTCTTAAGGTTCTCTGATGCGGTTTTCTTTTTGTATTTATAATTCTTTTTTGAAATAATGGGTGAATGAATGGCGAATAGAATACTTTCGCTTAATTTACCGGATAATAAATTCGACTCTAAAAGCTATTTTTCATTATCCCTTTCAATTGCTTCTTTTACAGCGCGATAAATGAAACCATTCACTGATTCCCCCATCTTTTGCGCATGGGCTTTAATAACTTCTCGTTCACCCTTGGGCACTCTAAATCTAACATCATCTAATTTTGCTTTTGCATATCTTTTGTTTGATTCTAATTGAGCTCTAGACACAGGCATACTATCTCCCCCTCCACTATACTGTACTTTATTATATCTTAAAATGCAAGATAATCCCAAAAACGTAAATAATTAATTAAGAAATATACGAAAAAGCATTGACAAATGGTACCATTTATATTATAATATAATCAGAAAAAGAAATAACGGCAGCACAAGAGAGTTCGCACCTCTCCAGTGCCTGCGCAGGTGGAGCAAGCACCTACACAACGGATAAATCCGCACCGTTGAAATAATTATACATATTGTCACGGCAAAATGCAATAGGCTATTTTAATTATTTCAAGGTATAGTTGTATTCGTTAGTCATCAGATATTTGGCACCGTGTAGGGAAACCCACACGGTGTTTCTTTTTCCTAAAAAATTTTAGGAGGTCATTCTGATGACAAAAAGTAAAAACGTAACGAGACTCGAAATGGAAGAATCATACCTGACCGTTTCCGATGTAATGAATTATCTGAAGATCAGTCGTTCCGGCGCGTATGCGCTTGCACGTCGCAAAGACTTTCCGGTCTGCCTTGTAGGTGGTTCAATTCGTGTACCCGAATCTCTCTTCCTTAAATGGTTAAAAAAGCAGACGTATGTCCCGGCTTCACTCGATGAATGTGTGAGTGCATAAGGAGGTGCGATATTATGGTTAAGAAACGCGGAAGTGGAGAAGGTTCAGTACAAAAGCTAAAAAATGGCCAGTGGCGTGGCAGGATTATGGACGGTTACACGGAAGAAGGAAAAAGAAATCTTGTCAGCTTCTCAGCCTCAACAAAAGCAGAGATTCTTCAAAAGATACGTCAATACTGGATAGAAAAGGAAGAACACCTGCATATTGACCGCAAGATTCTGTTCAAAGACTGGGCGGAAGAATGGTATGAAGATTTACGTGGTCAAATTCAGAATTCAACCTATTCAGGATATCGATACACGTTAAATATCCTTGAAGATTATTTTGGAAGTATGAAGCTTGTTGATATCATTCCTCTGAATATCAACAAATTCTACCGAAAAATGGCAGAAACGTATTCCACATCATATTTGCGCAAATTCAGGGCAATGCTGATACAAATATTTGATTTCGCTGACGATAACGGTCTTATTAGCAGAAACCCTGCGAGACATTCCATGACAGTCAAGGGATCACAATTTGAGCAAAAGAAAAAAGATTCCTTTACCGAAGAAGAAATTCGCATTCTTATGAAAGAGTTGCCTGATGACTTAACCGGTAACAGTATTCGTTTGTTGCTCGGGACAGGTATGCGTTCTCAGGAGCTTTTAGCACTGACTATAGACGATATCGCTTCTGACGGCTCAACAATAAACATTAATAAAGCTGTAAAAATGGTCGGAGGAAAACCTGAACTCGGACCGCCGAAAAGCAAGCGTAGCATAAGAATTATACCTGTGCCCAAGGAATATATTCCCTATGCTCTTTATCTTCGAGAGAACGGCGCTCATCCGTATTTATGGACTCTATCATATAAGAGCCCTCTGTGTAATGTTAAAACTTTCAGAAAAAAATACCAGAAAGCTATAGCAGAGATTAACGGAGTTAGAGCTCTTACACCGCACTGTTGCAGGCACACATATATCACTCGATTACAAGCAAAAGGAGTACCAATGGAAACTATTTCACGTCTTGCCGGTCACAGTAATATTGAGACTACAGACGGTTATCTCCACAGCTCACCGGAAACTCTGGCAAAAGCGGCGAATATGCTCAACGATGAAAAAGGAGGTAATGTAGCATGAGCAAAAAGAATCCCCGCGGAGAATATATACTCCAAGCTATGAACAAAATACATCTTTCCGGAGACAGTTACACAGATATTCAAACCCTGTTTAACAATTGCATAGGATATTCCGACAGCATAGGTTTACAAAACGATTTGATGACTTTATGTTCAAAAGGTATATTGTTATTGGATGGAGATAAAGTCAGCACAGCTCATATTGCTTCATGCGAGACAACTGCCGCACTACATTTGGCTGAGATTTTGCAAAACAATATGATAGAAAGGCCGATACCCTTCATGTCAATTGTAGTAAACGGACACGAGTTAAGTGCAGAACAAAGACGAGCTATTTCAATATCACTTTCGCATAGGTTGTCGCTTATTATCGGCGGTGCAGGCACCGGAAAGACGTCCCTGATACAGGGAATATTCCAGATGTATGATAAATCAAACAATTCATATGTTGCCGCTGCTCCCACAGGAAAAGCCGCCGTAAACATTCGTATGAGGTGCGGAGTACCCAGTATGACAGTTCACAGCCTTTTGGGACTGGGACTGGAATTAACCGATGACAGAGTAAACTGGAATACTATAGGACTTATAGTTATTGATGAAGCCGGTATGCTTACAATTGAAATGTTGTCAGGTATTCTCAGTCATTGTAGAAGTGATTGTCGAATAATACTGGTTGGAGATAACAATCAGCTTCAATCTGTCGGTGCGGGAAATGTCATGAGCGATCTCGTGGAGCTTGGTTTTCCCGTAATACAATTGTTTGAAAACCATCGTCAAAAAGAGAATCATTACGCCTTAGCGAAAAACATACAGAACTTCTCTTGGATTAGCGGAATAAATGATATTGATTTTGATGACAGCTTTTTACTTATTGATACGCCCGAACACAATATGCAAAGATTCATCTGCGAAAAAGCATCCGAGCAGTATTTAAACAACAAGAGCTTCCAACTGCTTTCGCCGGTGAATAACAGCGGCAATCTGTCTGTAAGCAGTCTTAATAACGCTTTACATTCATTAGTCAACCCGTGTGTAGATAAATCAGATATAATTGACAACGGAAACGATTTATTCTGGAACGGAGACAGAATTCTTGTAACACAGAATAATCATTCGCTTGGATACTGTAACGGAGATATAGGCCACCTTCGAATGAATCCCGAAGAGAGTCCGTTAAATCTGGCTGCTCTTGACTTTGAGGACGGAAGATCCTGTTATCTGCCTACTGTCGATCAGATGAATGACCTTAGGCTGGGATACGCTATAACTGTTCATAAAAGTCAAGGCGGAGAATATGACACAGTAATCTTGCCGTTATGCGAGTATAACCGCAATATGTTGACTCGAAACCTACTCTACACAGCGATCTCAAGAGCAAAGCAAAAAGTCATTCTCGTCGGCAGCCGCGAAATGCTGGACTTCGCTCTTCGCAATTATCCAAAAAAGCGTAATACTGCACTGGTGCAGAAAACAATGCAAATATTAAAAAACAGTATATCTGTTGCATAGTGAGGCAAATGCAATATGAAAATGTATTTTGTCGATTACGAAAATATAAATGGCAAGTCATTGAAGCCTACGCTGGACATATCGCGCGGAGACATTGTATTTATCTTTTATACTAACGCCTGTAGAAATATCTCAGATAGTACAATTAAACTTATCGGGGACAAAGGCGGATTCTTAAAGACTTTTAAGGTAAAAAACGGAGTAAGAAACGCTCTTGATTTTCAACTATCCTCATATATCGGTTATATAGTAAGTAAAAACTTTTTTGCCAATTATGAGCTAATAATTCTATCAGGTGACAAAGGATATGACGTGGTATGTGATTTCTGGAGAAAAAGAGACATTAATATACAAAGAATTGACAATTTTTCTAATGATATGTGTACGGATAAAGACTTAGTTTCCGAATACGAACTAAGCAAATATCTGAATGAAAAAGAACTTTTTTATAAAGATGATATCCTTGAGATTATCAATACAGCCGGAAACACTCAGAAACTATACGCAAAACTTGGCAAGCTTATAAGAAACGCAAATTTCGCCGGAATAATCTACAAGAAGATTAAACCACTGTTTTTAGCTCAATTAAATACCGAAGTCTGATAAGCAATTCAACTCCTACAAACATGAAAAACACCCGGACTGAGAAATCCGGTTGTTTTTCATTTTATCCTGTACTCTTTCACAAGTTTAATTCAGCCAGTAATTCTTCGGCACTGTTATAGCCTTTAACAGAATCATCACACGCTATTCTTTCCGCTTCCGCCCTGGCTGCCGCGTTTTCATAAGTTGAAGTTTCAGAAAAAAGTTTTTCTGCGGCAGATTTTAATTCCGCATCCATTCTAATACTTATCTTTGAAGTTGTATTAGCCATTTCACTCACTCCTTGATTTCATCTGTCAATATTCTATACATTTTGCACGCAAAAATCAATACAGTATATATAACTATTTTACTATAACTTTTAATTTCAATATTTTTACTCTATTAACTTTTATTTTCAAGTTTGTTGTTCCTTTTTTTAATCCACGAACTGAAACTGTTTTGGAAGTTTTTTTAGAAACAATTTGTGCATAACGTGTGTTTGAATATCTGTTTTTTATTTTTTTAGCTTTACC
>JAHLBL010000219.1 GCA_020625635.1 bacterium | reverse complement strand
GAAGCTCTTACCGATCTGAGCAACGCCGAAGGGAACCTTCTTGCGGCTTGTGCGCTGGATGTTGGCGAAGTTTACGAAAATGCCCTGAGCGGTTTCGGGACGGAGATACAGCTCGTTCTTGGAGTCCTCGGTAACGCCCTGGAATGTCTTGAACATAAGGTTGAACTGTCTGATGTCGGTGAAGTCGTGCTTTCCGCAGTTAGGACAGGGGATAGCCTTTTCCTTTATATAGTCCATCATCTGCTCGTTTGACCAGCCCGCTACGTTAGTGCCGTCAAAGTCCTCGATAAGGTTGTCGGCTCTGTGGCGGGTTTTGCACTCGCGGCAGTCCATAAGCGGGTCGGAGAAGCCGCCGAGATGTCCCGACGCGACCCATGTCTGCGGGTTCATAAGAATAGCGGAGTCAAGACCTACGTTGAGCTTGTTCTCCTGAACGAACTTCTTGAGCCACGCTTTCTTTATGTTATTCTTCAGCTCTACGCCGAGCGGACCGTAATCCCATGTGTTTGCAAGTCCGCCGTAAATCTCGGAGCCCGGATAGACAAAGCCTCTGCCTTTGCACAGGGCTACGATGTTTTCCATTGTCTTTTTTGTATTATCCAATTTAAAACCCTCGTTTCAATTATAATATAACAGTATACAATACGAATATAGTAATAAAAAAATCCGAAAATGTCAAGTGTTTCCGCTGCTGTAAATAATCTCCCGAATAAGAAATTTATGAAATTTTGTCAATAGTATTTCTGCATAAAAATAAGGCAATGTTTTTGTACAAGATACTAAAAATATTGAATTAAAAAAGAAATTATATAAATTACTTGCAAAAAAGCTGTATTTTCATTATAATATATCTAAGCTTAAATCCGCAATTAGCGGAAATTTCATTTCAGGAGGAATAATAAATGAAAACATTTAAGAAATCTTTAAGCTTAATTCTTGCTGTTTGCATGATCGCTTCAATGGCAGCTATCGCTACCGTTACAGCTTCCGCAAACTCAGGTGACCCCATCCGCAGACCTTTAGTTACAGATGTTGTTAACAAAGGCGCAGAGCAGGTAGAGACTAATACTTACTACTTCTACATGCCCAACACAGCTCAGTGGAGAAACGAGTTCAACGACTACTATGATGGCACTGAGGGCTCACACGCTGCCGGTATCTACTGGTGGGACGGCTCCTACAACTGCAAGGGCAACTATGCTGACTTCGGTCTTGAGCAGGACTGGCCGGGCTATGCTGTAACCGAGAAGGAAGCAGCTGACGCTAACATCTTTAAGGCTGAGGTTCCCAAGGACGTTCCGAAGATCATCTGGAACAACCTCGTTGATGGTGGTCAGGACGCTTCACAGCCCCAGTACACAAAGGCTGCTCAGACAATGGATATCCCCTCTGAGTACTACGATCCCGACGAAGAGCCCCACGGCTTCTATCCCAACGGCACAACTTCTTTCGACGGAATGATCTTCGTTCCCAACCCGAAGGAAGTTTCCATCAACCCCCTCTCTCAGAAAGAGACAATCGGCGGTTCATGGTGCTACTACTACGGTGACGGCACATACGGCATCTACCCCACAAAGGCAGAGGCTGAGGCTGCTGGCGAACTCCTTTCAAACGGTCAGTTCCCCGCTTACGGTTTACAGACAGATTGTGATTCTGCAAGTATGCTCGTTGGTAAGACTGCAACAGTTACTCCTAACGACAGCACTGCTGTTGCTACTATTGCTGATCCTGCAATTGCTTCCGTTACTCAGGACGCTGCTACAGGCGCTGCTACAGTTACAGGTCTTAAGGCAGGTAAAACAACTCTCGTATTCACACTCGCTAAGGACGGCGGCGCTGAAGAGAAGGTTGAGGTTTCTATCACCGTAACAGCTGCTAAGAAGGCTAACCCGATGAAGGTTACTACTGTTAAGAAGACTGTTAAGGCTAAGGCTCTCAAGAGCAAGAAGCAGACCGTAAAGGGCGCAATCAAGGTTACTAAGGCTAAGGGCACAGTTACTTACGCTTACAATAAGTCCGGCACAACCAAGAAGATCCAGAAGATGGTTTCCGTTGACAAGAAGAAGGGCACTATCACTCTGAAGAAGGGCAAGTACTCCAAGGGTACTTACACTGTTTCTGTTAAGGTTACCGCTAAGGGCAACAAGGACTATAAGTCCAAGACTGTAACTGCTAAGGCTAAGATTACAATCAAATAATCAATTGTTTGGAAAGAGCTCATCGAAAGATGAGCTCTTTTTTCTTTGTCTGAATAAAAGTTACAAATTATTACAGGTCGATACCCTTTTTTATTCTTTAACAACAAATTAGAATGCAATTAATTATGCAATTTAACCAAAAATTCTGTCTCTTTTTTTATTTCGCAATTTTCATATCACTATTGATAAAATAAAGTCCGCGTTGTATAATTATTTTGTACAACTTTGTATAAAAATAATGAAGGAGGAATATTTATGCAAAGGACTCTTAAAAAAGCGTTAAGCTTTGTGCTTGCATTGACATTGTTAATGTCAATGGTTTGCATTTCTCAAATCGGAGTTAGCGCGGAAGAGGCAGTGACCGCATCATCTGCTTCAATCCTTGGCGACGTTGACGGCAACGGCGAAGTCGATATCAACGACGCGACCTTAGTACAGCGCTACACGGCAAAGATGATAGAGTTTACTGACGAGCAGCTCTATCTTGCAAATGTTAATAATGATGATGAGGTTAACATCAACGATGCTACCATCATTCAGCGTTACGTTGCAAAAATTGCCGTTACCGATAAGAATGCTGACGGCTACGGTGTTGGTGATGAGATCAAAGCACAGCCCGTTGGCAAGACAGCTACGCTTTCGGCAAAAGAATACACGAATGGTGATGAGGTTTGGTACGCTTACACCTGGAGTGGAACAGAAACAAAGTGGGTAGTAGGCAATAACGGAGTATTTACAGGTCTTATGGACAACGTAATCTTCGCAAGAGTAGAGAAGGGCAAGGAAGCTGCATGGGCTAACGTCTG
>JAHLBL010000218.1 GCA_020625635.1 bacterium | reverse complement strand
TAGCAAGGCGTGCGCCGCGAATTGTGCGGTGTTGCCTTAATTGATAAGTTTTTACTGAAACCACGGTGACAAGAATGAGCAAGCTATATAAAGGACTGCCTGTTTCGGGCGGTATCGGTCGCGGAAACGTCGTGATTATCGACTGCTCCTGCCCCGAATTTGAAATAAAAAAGATAGACGACAGCGACAAGGAGCTCGGTCGGTTTGTACGCGCGCTTAAAACCTATTGCGACAACACCCGCGAGCAGATGGATCTTATTAAAAGAACGGTCAACCACTACGAAGCCGATATTTTGCAGAGCCATATCAATATGACGCACAACCTCGCGCTGCAGTCCGAGCTGATCACCAAGGTGAGCAACGGAATGTGCGCCGAGCAGGCATTATCCGAGGTTTGCGACGGTTACATAAACAGCTTTCTGGACGCCGACGTCGACTTCGTGCGCCAGCTCGCCACCGACGTAAAGGACCTCAAGACCTGCATAACAAATCTGCTGCTCGGAGTTGAGGACGTAAAGGTCGAGGACTTCGGCGAGGATTCCATCATCGTCGCAAAGGAGCTTCTCCCCTCTGTAATCGCGCGTATCGACAGGAAGCACACCAAGGGGATCGTTACGGAGATCGGCAGCTACCGCTCCCACGGAGCCGCTCTCGCGAGAGCTATGAACATACCCACCGTCACGAACATAACGGATATCGACAAGCTTTTCTCGGATGGAGAGCCCGCGACTGTCAACGGCGACATCGGGATAATAACAGGAGGCTAAGGGCTGGTTTTCAGCCCTTAAACTTTTTTTACAAAATTTTGTCACAAAACGGTATTCTATACAGTTATATATATAGAAGAAATTCTTCAGGAGATGATATCATTATGAAAAAACTTATTTGCATTATGCTTTCGGCAATTATGACGGCGAGCGCGTTCGCCGTTGTGCCCATGAGCGCGTCAGCCGCGAAGAAAAAGGCTCCCGCGGTAAGCCTTAAAAAGAAGTCGGCGACGCTCAGGATCACCGCTTCCAAAAAGGGAAAAGCCGTTTACGGCACAACGAAAATCAAGCTTAAAAAGGCGAAAGGCGTAAAAATCACAAAGACAACCTTCTCGACCTCGGACAAGAAAATCGCCAAGGTCTCGAAGAACGGCAAGGTGACCGCCGTTAAAAAGGGCAGCGCGAAAATCGCCGTGAAGGTAAAGTATACGCTCAAAAAGCGCTCTTACAAAAAGACTCTTTCCTTCAAGGTAACAGTCAGGGATATGCGCAAGAAAACTCCCGCTCCGACAGAGCCTGTTACGGAAACAGAAACCGTTACGGATACCGAGCCTGTCACCGAGACTGCCGCTCCGACCTCCTTAGATACAGAGCCCACCGAGAGCGAAACAATTATCCCCATTCCCACGGAAATCGGCACCGAGCCCGAAACGGAAACTCAGACCGACACCGAGACAGAGCCGCCGACCTCCTTAGATACATGGCCCACCGAGAGCGAACCTACCGAAACGGTAACCGAAAAGCAGACTGAGACCGTCACCGAAACCGAAAAGGTCACGGAAACCGAGACCGAAACTGTCACAGAAACCGAAAAGGTCACGGAAACCGAGACTGAGACGGAAATCGTAACGGAGACCGTAACAGAAACAGAAACCGTAACAGAGACGGAAATCGTAACGGAGACCGTAACAGAAACGGAAACCGAAACCCAGAGCACCGTTCCTCAGGACGTTGAGGCGATATCAAAGAAGCTCAACGACGTTCCCGAAATCCCGTTCGGCGGTGGTTACATAAGCGACAAGGAGTTTCTGAAAAAGCTCTCCGAATTCTCCAACAAGCTCTACGCGATGTGCGCAGAGTCTAAAAAAGACAACTACGTGATGTCGCCCGTTTCCGTCTATATGGCAATGGCTATGCTGTACAGGATCGGCGACAGCGGCGTCAAAGCCGATATCACGGAGCTCATCAATATGAACGACGCACAGATGGCTCAGGCGGGCAATCTCTTCCTCGCCCTCACGGACACCTTCTACAGCTACAATCACTATGAAGGCACAGAAGAGGTCGTCGGCAGGATCTTCCTCACCGACTCGATCTGGCTCAACAGCGGCGAAAAGGCTGACGCGGAAACCCTCAAGGCGCTTGCCGACGAGCTGTTCTGTCAGGCTTTCGAAACGCCGTTCAGCGAGAACAACGCCGCCGCGAACAAGGCTGTCAGCGATTTTATCAGCGAGAAGACAAACGGACTTATCAACAAGAACTTCAACCTCCTGCCCAGCACCGTTTTCGCGCTTATAAACACCATCTACTTCAAGGATGCATGGGACGCGGAAATCGAGAAGCTCTACGCAGCCGACGGCAAGTTCACAACCGAGAACGGCGAAATCAACACCGAGTTCCTCTACGGAAAGTACGTCGCGGGACAGGTTCAGCAGACAAAGGTCAGCGACTTCTTCTACACCACGACCCGCAACGGCTACAAAATCAAGTTTATCCTCCCCAAAGAGGGCTTCACCCTCAGCGACGCGATGAGCGCCGAAAACCTCAACGCGGTCAACTCCGCGACCGAATTCAACGAGCGAGAGGGAGAAAACATCCGCCACTACACGCGCTGTATTTTCCCGAGCTTCAAGATCACGAGCGACACAGAGCTTCTGGACATTATGAAAAGCAACGGTCTGCTCAAAAACTCCCTCACCGGCTTCTTCTCTCCCCTGATGGAGAACAGGATGCTTGAGGTATCCGACATCAAGCACACAACCACTGTCGACGTAAACGACAAGGGCGTTGAGGCAGCCGCGGTGACAATTATCACAATCAATGAGGGCGCGGCTCCAATAGAAGACAAGAACGTATACCACACCTTTACCCTCGACCGCAGCTTCGGATTTATCATTACCAACCCCAATGACATCGTCCTCTTTGAAGGTCAGGTAACCAGACCGTAAGCCGCAGAAACCGATTATCGGATCAACCATAAGAAAAGGAAGTATAGTGTGAAAGTTCACACTATTATGATTGATATTGTCCGC
>JAHLBL010000217.1 GCA_020625635.1 bacterium | reverse complement strand
GACGGCTGCGGCGGCGCGACAGGCTCCTCAAAGGCTCACACAATGAGCTCGATCGAAACCTGCGGCGCTGAGGTTCAGAAGGGTAACCCTCCCACAGAGAGAAAAATTCAGAGACTTTTCCGCAACCCCGAGGTTGCGAAGATGATAAAGCGCTGCAACGACTTCGGCGCGGGCGGCGTTTGCGTCGCTATCGGTGAGCTCGCAGACGGTCTCACCGTTGACCTCGACAAGGTCAGAAAGAAATACGAAGGTCTCGACGGCACGGAGCTCGCTATCTCCGAGAGCCAGGAGAGAATGGCTGTCGTGCTCGACAAGAGCGACGTAGACAGGTTCATCGCCCTCTCCGAGACCGAGAACCTCGAGGCTTACGCTGTGGCTGTTGTCACCGAGAGCCCGAGACTTACAATGAAGTGGCGCGGCGACACGATCGTAGATTTGTCCCGTGAATTCCTTAATACAAACGGCGTGACCCAGACCTCAAGCGCGTTCATAACCGCTCCCGACGCCGACAACTGCTACCGTGAGAAATGCCCCGAGACGCTTAAAGAGCTCAGCGCTCCCGAAGCGTTCAAAAAGAATCTTTCCCGTCTTGAGGTGTGCTCACAGATCGGTCTGTCCGAGCGTTTCGACGCGAGTATCGGCGCAGGTACCGTAATTATGCCGTTCGGCGGTAAAACCCAGCTCACTCCCCAGGAGGCTATGGCTGCCAAGATCCCGCTGCTCAAGGGCGAGACCGACGACGCTACGGCGATGAGCTACGGCTTCATCCCCGGAGTTTCACGCTGGAGCCCGTTCCACGGCTCGGCGTACGCCGTTGTTGAGTCGCTCTCAAAGCTGCTCGCGATCGGCGCTTATCCGCTCAAGGCGAGACTGACCTTCCAGGAATATTTTGAGAGACTTATGGACAAGCCCGAGCGCTGGGGCAAGCCCGCCGCGGCTCTGCTCGGCGCGATGGAGGCTCAGCTCAACCTCGGCATCCCTTCGATCGGCGGTAAGGACAGTATGAGCGGCACATTTGAAACCATCGACGTTCCGCCGACACTCGTTTCCTTCGCTGTCGCTATGACTAAGGCGAGCAAAACGATCTCAGCCGAATTCAAGAAAGCGGGCTCAAAGGTTTACTACGTTCCCGTTCCCGAGAACAAGGAAACCCTTATGCCCGACTGGGAAGCCCTGAAGGCTATGTACAACGCCGTATACGCGCTTATGGACGAGGGCAAAGTGCTCTCCGCCTCCGTCGTTAAGGAGGGCGGCACAGCCGCAAGCGTAGCTAAGGCGTGCTTCGGCAACAAATTAGGATTCAAGTTTGAAAAAGAGCTTACAAACGACGAGCTCTTCGCTCCTCTTTCGGGCTCGCTTATCGTTGAGCTCGCGGAAGGCGCTCAAATAAGCTCAGATGTTGTGAGCTATCTGCTCGGCGAGGTGACAGAGGATGAAAGTATCAAAATCCACGGCGAGGAAATTCCGCTTGATACGCTTATCGGTGAGTGGACTGCTCCTCTTGAAAAAGTTTTCCCAACGCAGGCAGAATGCCCGAAAGTGGCAGAAAGCGGAGCTCTCTATACGCAAAGGAATAGTAACTCGCCTCTGATCAAAACAGCGAAGCCGAAGGTATTTATCCCCGTATTCCCCGGCACGAACTGCGAGGTAGACACAGCCCGCGCGTTCGAAAAGGCGGGAGCAGAGGCTCAGCTTCTTATTGTAAAGAACCTCAAGCCCTCCGATATCGAGGACACTATCTCCGAAATGGTAAAACTGATCAACGACAGCCAGATCGTTATGTTCCCGGGCGGATTCTCGGGCGGCGACGAGCCCGACGGCTCAGGCAAGTTCATCGCTACGACCTTCCGCAACCCGAGAGTAAAGGAAGCTGTAGACAACCTGCTCAACAACCGCGACGGACTTATGCTCGGTATCTGTAACGGCTTCCAAGCGCTGATCAAGCTGGGACTTGTCCCCTACGGCGAAATCCGCGACATAAAGCCCACAGACCCGACTCTGACCTTCAACACCATCGGCAGACATATCTCGCATATGGCGTACACCAGAGTGACCTCCGTCAAGTCACCGTGGTTCTCGGGCGTTAACGCGGGCGACGTGTTCGCCGTTCCTGTATCGCACGGCGAGGGCAGATTTATGGCTGATGAGGAAACGGTAAAGCGTCTGTTCGAAAACGGACAGGTCGCGACGCAGTATGTCGACCTCAGCGGCAATCCCTGCGACGATATCGCCTACAACGTCAACGGCTCAGTCTGCGCGATCGAAGGTATCACAAGCCCCGACGGACGAATCCTCGGCAAAATGGGACATTCCGAGAGAAAGGGCGACAACCTCTACGCCAATGTTCCGTTCGAAAAAGACCAGAAAATCTTTGAAAGCGGCGTAAAATATTTTAAGTAATCTTTCAATTTCGGGCTGTCGCGTAACGCGGCAGCCTTTTTTTGTGCAGAATATATAAAACTCATATCAAAACTTTGTGGAGTATTTTTGAAAGAAGTGTGGTAGAATAAAAGTGCCAAACAAAACTTAATAAAATGCTGTCTGCACATTATAAGTGTGTATTTTTATTTCTACATAAAAATACAGGCTCATTTTGCATACTTGTAATGTGCATTTTAAAGTTTTGTTTGGCGACAATCGGAGCATGTGTTTTTTGGCGTATGACTTCGGTTGTACGCTTTTTTTATTTTTAACATTTAGGAGGAAAAGAAAATGAAAAAAACAGTTACTATATTAATGGTTTTATTTGTAATAATTTGTGCAGTATCGTGTTCAAACAACGATACAACGACTCTGCAAGAAAAATCTCACATAAAATTACCTGATGTTTCTGTATTTGAACCATATTATAGTGAAGGATTAATGTGGATAGAGTACAAAGTAACCGATACCCATGAAGATAATAGCAGATTTGGGTGTGTAGATAAAAACGGAAAATTGCAATTTTATATAGATAATAAAGAGGTTTGTTCTGTACCTACACCGTTTGAAAATGGTTACTCTCATATAGAGAGTAAAGATAGTACAGTGGTAAGTGTGTTAGATAAAAAAG
>JAHLBL010000216.1 GCA_020625635.1 bacterium | reverse complement strand
TAATAATTATACAAATTATATATAATTAACTAAATATTATCACTTTTTTGCTGTTTTGGCAATCCTTTAAACCGTCTTTTTTAACGGCTGCGGTCTTTTTCTTTAAAGAAATTTGTGTGGATAATCCGAAAGGACAATTTGTTTTGAATAAATACAAAATTTTCTATTAATAAACCGATTTTCAGTGCGCACAATACTATTGCAACGCGAAACGCGAAGGCGAGCGTTGCTTAAGATAGATTTTTAAGATTTGATAAGGAGAAAATAACAATGGCAAGCTACAATTCAAACCAGCTCAATGTCCCCGAGGCAAGAGAAGCTATGGATCGTTTCAAGATGGAGTGCGCAAACGAGGTAGGCGTAAACCTCAAGCAGGGTTACAACGGCGACCTCACATCCCGTCAGGCAGGCTCTGTCGGCGGTCAGATGGTTAAGAAAATGATCGAGTCATACGAGAACGGCTTAAAGTAAGCTGTTATCAGATAACAGAAAAGGCATTGTCGCAGGATTTGCGGCAATGCCTGTTTCTTTGTGAAATTTACGGGTTCGTTACCTTGCCCTCAAAGAGCACGACGTCGGACGGGTCGGTTACAATGAAACCGAAGCCTTTGTCTATCAGGAAGTCGTGGTATACGATCTGCTTTGTCGGGGCGATGGAATTCGCCTTGCTTGCGATTATCGTTACGGCTGCGCCTTCGACGCCTGTTTTGCTTACGTCGAGTACAACCTTGTGCTTGATCTCGGAGACGCAGAGCTCCTTGTCGGAGAGCGGTGAGAAGTAGCTCGTGAACGCGTGCGGGAGAGCGCCGTTTTTCGCGAGGATATCCTTGAGCGGAGTTTCGCTCTCGATTTTGAAGCTTGGGAATATGCAGCGAGTCTTGTGCTCGGTGAGACCTTCGGTGTCCTTGAAGTCGGTTTGATTGTTAACGGCGTTAAGGTTCTCGGCTGTCATAGCCTCGTCAAGAGTATGGCCGTCCTTTGGAAGAATGAACTTTACCTTGTATTTGCCGCTGGTCGTGGTGTAGAAGTAGCTCGCGACGTCGTTCTCCGCGACCTGACCGGGGATATATTTTCCGATGAGGAATTCGCACTTCTTATCGCCTTCGGGCGTCTTGAAATTCTTCTTCTCCGTTGACAGTTCTTCGCGGTCGAGGTCCCACACGTCCTTGAAGTAGAGCGTGTTTACGAGGGCGAAGAGCGTGGTCGGATCGAGCTCAAAGTTCTGGTCGATAAGACCGTTTGTCTGATGCTTTATGAACTTGCGCAGGGCGTTGTTCGCGGCGGCGTTGTTGTTTTTGAACGGCGTCTGGAACGCGCTGCAATAGAAGTCCTTCGCGAGCGAGGCGAGAGCCTCGGAGTTGACTTTTTCACCGTCGTCGAGCCATACCGAGTTGGTGAGGTTGAGCGTGCGTACGGTTTTGCCCATATACGAATACTTGTTCAGAAGGCTTACGAAGAGCTCGCCTGTTTTCGCGAATTCTTCGGAGTTCATTCCCACGAGCGATTCTATATCGTCCTTTACGCCTTCATCGCCGACGGAGTAGAGCATCGACAGCGCCATGTAAACCGAAATCGGCGACATCGAGTAGTTGCCGTCAACGTTCTCCGCAGTCATCACATAGAGCTTGTTCGAGAAGTCGGACAGCTTTTTGAGAAAAGCGGCGTCGGTGAAGCAGCCTGTCTTGCTCTCGACCTCGGGCAGAGTGTTGAGCGGAGTTGCCGCGGGATCCGAGAAGGGCTCGGTCGGTTCCTCGTCGGGAATCGGGGGATACGGTCCCACATAATGCTTGATTACATCCTTGACCGTGACCTTGAACGTCAGGCTTTTTGTTTTAGCTTTCTTTTTGTACTTATATTTTACCTTTACCGTGATCTTGGCTTTGCCCTCTTTTTTAGCTGTGACCTTGCCTTTTTTGGAGACGGTCGCAACTTTTTTGGAGGAGCTTTTGTACGTTACCTTTTTTACGGAAACGCCTTTCGCCTTTTTCAGCTTTATTGTGGTTGAGCCGTAAGTTTTCTTGCCGTTCTCCGTCTTGATTTTTAGTGTCGCGGATTTCTTTTTCAGGCTCACCGCTTTTTTAGCGGAGGACGCGGCAAAAGAGCCCGCGGGAACAGCGGCAAAAGCGCTTACGGTAATAATCGCCGACAGGGCGATGCATAACAGCTTTTTCATGGTAATCACTCCTTTATATGATTATACCACTTTGTGATAGACTTGTCACTATTTATTTATCTGTTATCTACCTTTTCGGGGTAGAGGTCGTGATTCGCGAGCCTGTCCCACGCCAGCTTTTCGTATTTTGTGCCTGCCATACCGTAGTTGCAGTATGGGTCGATCGAGATACCGCCTCTCGGGGTGAACTTGCCCCAGACCTCGATGTATTTCGGCTTCATCAGCCTGATAAGGTCCTTCATAATGATGTTGACGCAGTCCTCATGAAAGTCGCCGTGATTGCGGAAACTGTAGAGATACAGCTTGAGCGATTTGCTTTCCACCATCTTTTCGGCGGGAATGTATGAAATATAAATCGTCGCGAAATCGGGCTGCCCCGTAATGGGGCATAGGCTTGTGAATTCGGGACAGTTGAATTTTACGAAGTAGTCGTTCCCGGGGTGCTTGTTCGGGAATGACTCGAGAACCTCGGGGGCGTAGTCGTTTTTATACTGTGTTTTGTTGTTGCCGAGCAGGGTGATGCCGCCCCGCTCCTGTTCTGTTCTTCCGCTCATAATAATCGCCGCAGCCTTTCTGCCCACAAGTTTTTTACGACATTATCGTGGGCTGATAAGCCGTAAGCCTTTGTTATTTCAGCGCGGGGTCGTCTGTGCCGTTCGCTTTGAACGCGGCGGCTCTGTCGCGGCATGTGCCGCACAGTCCGCAGGGCTTTTCTCCGCCCTCATAGCAGCTCCAGGTCAGCTCGTAGGGCGCTTTGAGAGCCAGTCCCTCAGCCACGACCTGAGCCTTGTTCATCCCGATAAATGGAGCAACGACTTTAAGGCAGTTCCCGCTTCCTATATAAATCGCGCGGTTGATGCTCTCGTTGAAGTCGGCGGAGCA
>JAHLBL010000215.1 GCA_020625635.1 bacterium | reverse complement strand
TGCGGTCAGTACGTTGTAGTTAAATCGAACGACAACAACGCCGCCGTGAAAGCGCTTAAGGACGCGGGCTTTAAAAACATCGAAGTTTCTCACGACGGTTTTGTACATGTCAACGAATGTCTCGACAAATCGGACGTAATGATAAAAACCCTCGTAAACGCAGGTGTGGGAGTGAAAGAGGTATTCCTCAAGAACGTATCGCTCGAGGACTATTATCTTTCGGTAACAGGAGGTAAGCACAATGGGTAATCTTATAAAAATGGACTGGTACAGACTTCGTACATCGATGTTCTTCATCATCAGCACTCTTGTCGCCTTTGTCCTGAATTTAACAGCGTCTATAGCTATTCCGCTTCTGGAGAGGGCATTTTCTCCGCAAACGGCAAACGCGCCTGTAGCGCTCTCAAAAATAATCACCAACCCCGATAACTTCCCGTTCATTCTGGTGTTTATGCTTATTTCGCTTGTTTCGTTTTCGTATTCCGATATCGCGAACGGCTACATCAAGAACATCGCGGGACAGCTTCCGAACAAGGGCTATACCGTAATTTCAAAATTCATCGTAATTGCCCTGCACAACTTTATTTTCGTTTGTCTTATACTTGCTTCGGGACTTATCGGAACTTTCATCACAAAAAAAGTTGTAGTTGATGAAAATGTATTTACGGGCATATTGGTATTTTTCATTAAATGGCTGCTTACCATGGCGCTTACGGCGATTCTGCTTTTCGTCGCAACGGGCTTGAAAAACAAGACTATCGCGAGCGTGCTCGGCGTACTGCTCGGTTCGGGCGCTCTGTCCCTTGTTTATATGGGACTTAACAGTCTTTTCCAGGGAAATATAGACGTAAACGAGTTTACGCCCGATTCGCTTTTCGGCTCTCTCAGCGCTTCTTCGCTTTCGCTCGTGTTAAACGCAGTAATTGTTTCGGCAGTATGTATCGCGATATTTCTGCCGCTTACGGTAAAGGTTTTCAAAAATCGTGATGTTAAATAATCACGTAATATAAAAATTTGGAGGTAATAATTATGCAGAAAAATGTAAAAGGCTTTGTAGGCTTATTCGCGGGTATTTTAGCTTTTGTATTCATTATCATCGCTATGATCCCCACAACAGAGATCAGGAACTCAGGTATAATGTTCTACGGCTCTAACAATCCCACCTTTGCTCTGATTGCTGTTCCTCTCGGAATCGTTGCGATCGTAGCGGGCATTATGAGCAAAAAAGACAAGGACAAAAAGGGTCCCCGCAAGTCAGGCGTTATCCTCGGTGTTATCGCGATTATAATCGGCTTAATCGCGGCAATGGCAACCTTCGCCCTCTCATTTTTGACTACATACGCCAACAATCCCAACGATCCCATGTTTGAAAGTATGTCCAAAGAAGACAAAGCTAATCTCGACAAGGCTATTGATCAGATCATCGAGAGTTCGAAAACTCAGAGTTAAGTAACTTGATATCAGAACAATGACTATTTCACGGCGTTGCCGCGTCTGTCGACGCTGCAGCGCCGAGATATTTTAACGAGGTTTATTTATGGAAGAAATATTTGAGATCGCTATAATAATCATCACTATTGCGTTATTGGTGTTGCTGATCATAGCAGAATGGAAAATATTTTCAAAAGCTGGAGAAAAGGGCTGGAAGTCACTGGTACCGATCTACAACATTTATTTATCCCACCATATCGTCGGTATGAGCCATATGTGGTTCAACCTGGAAATAATGTTCTGGATCACCGAGGCTATGTTTGAGATAAATGATTTTCCCGAAGTCGTAGTTTTGGGGTTTGGTATCGTAGCGGGACTGTTTACGGTGATATCCGAGCTTGTCCATCTGATCAAAATGTGCGACTGCTTCTCAAAGGGAACGGGCTTCAAGATAGGTATGTTCCTGATTCCAGAGCTTTTCGTTATGATTATAGCGTTCGGCAAGGCGGAATATCAAAAACCGAAGCATTAATAAAATGCTGTTAAATAATTCGAAGCAGCGGCAGCAGCATCGGTTCACCTTCTCCGAAAATTGCAGCGTAAGGAACCGAATAACAAACAAGCGACAGCTTTCAGCCATCGCTTATCTTAAACAAAAGTATACATAGAAACATAAAAATACAGAGGCATATTGCCCCTGTATCTTTTTATCGAGTTTGTTTTACAGGTATTTTGGGGATCGCCTTATTTCTGGTTCTCAATCATATACTGAACGGTTTTCGCGCACCTTGCCGCGGCTTTTGCCTCAAACTCCTTGTAATCAACTATTTCGGTTTCGTTGGGTTTATCCGATATGGCGCGGATCACAACAAAAGGCGTGCTGTTCAGATAACAAGCCTGCGCGATAGCTCCGCCCTCCATTTCACAGCACATACCGCCAAAGTCGGAGATTATTTTATTCTTCTGCTCTTTTTTGGAAATGAACTGATCACCCGAGCACACTCTGCCCTCAAATACATTAACGTCGGGAGCAGACTTCTTAACGGCGTTTACCGCTTCCCTGCGCATTTCTTTATCGGCAGGAAAAGCATATAAACCCGTGTACGGGATTTCACCCCTTTTAAAGCCGATAGCTTCTACGTCGAAGTCGTGCTGAACAGCGTCGGTCAATACGACAAAGACGCCTATATCTATCTTGCTGTCGAGCGAGCCCGCTACGCCTGTATTGATAATTTTCTTGCAGTTATAGTGTTCAATCTGCCTTCCAGAAAAAAAGTGTATTGAGCTCCGTCTTTTGTCACCGAAATATTCAGATGGCTGTTGCCGCCCGAACTCGAAGCAGTATCTTTTTTCTTTTTGTTAAAAAGTCCCATGTTGTTATCCTCATGACATAATAATTATTTTATGCTCCTGTGGATCAGGCGCAAGGATTATTTATTCAAAAAATCAATAATAGAATTTGATTCTTTTATTGCTGCTTGTCTTTAGTATTAGATTAGCCCTGTGATTGTATTAAAATTACATGGCAAGCTCTAAATCAATTGCTGCCCTGTTCAACTTCCTTGATTTCGTCATTTGACGCTTTTTTAAGAGAGTATGTATCGAACGCCGCGTCCCTCGGCAGCTG
>JAHLBL010000214.1 GCA_020625635.1 bacterium | reverse complement strand
GCTCAGGGAGGAACGAATTTCTCGGGCGGTCAGCGCCAGCGCCTCTGTATAGCCAGAGCGCTCGTAGGAAGTCCGTCGGTAATAATTTTTGACGACAGTTTTTCCGCTCTCGACTTCGCTACGGAGCGGGCGCTTCGCGAGGAGCTGTTAAAGCTTGAGGATACGACGCTGATAATCGTTACACAGCGTTGCTCCACAATAATGACTGCCGACAAAATCCTCGTTCTTGAGGACGGCAGAATCGCGGGCTCGGGAACCCATGACGAGCTTTACGAGACCTGCGAATCCTATCGCGAAATCTGCAGATCCCAGTTAAAGGATTAAGGTAAAACCGCACACCTGAATTATGCGGTATTTCCTAAATAAATCGTAAAAGAGGTGGATATATGGCAACCGTAAAACGCATAATCAGATACACCCGCCCACAGCTGAAATTCTTCTTCTGCGCGATTTTCTGCGCGGTAATCAGCGTCGGACTTACGCTTTATATCCCCGTGTCCGTCGGCGAGGCAATCGACTGTATGCTCGGTAAGGGCGCTGTCGATTTCGATAAAATCGCCCGAACGATCCTGATCATTTCCGTATCAATCGGGCTGATCGCGGTATTCCGCTGGCTTATGGATTTATGTACGAGCATAATATCCGCCCGCACGGTACGCGATATGCGCGGCGACATTTTCCGCAAATTCAACAGCGTTCCGCTGAGCTATGTCGATTCCCATCCTCACGGCGACCTTATCAGCAGAATGGTAAACGACGTCGAGGCTGTCGGCGATGGTCTTACACAGGTTATTACCCAGCTTTTTTCTGGCGTTGTAACGATAGTCGGCACGCTGATTTTTATGCTGATGATAAATGTGTGGATAGCCGTTGCGGTCGTCGTGCTGACGCCGATGTCTGTTCTTGTCGCCGCCGTTATCGGCAAAATGTGCGCTAAAAGTTTCCGCGAGCAGCAAGAGCTTCAGGGCGAGATCAGCTCCTATGTCGAGGAGATGATAGGCAACCAGAAGGTCGTAAAGGCGTTCGCCTACGAGAGCCGCGCCGAGAGCGGTTTTGAGGAAAAGAACAAGCGGCTGTTCAAGATCGGTCTGCGCGCTCAGTTCGCGGGCGCGCTCGCGAATCCGTGCACCCGCTTCGTCAACAATATGGTCTACGCCGCAACGGGAATCATCGGCGCGCTTACGGTAGTTTCGTCGTTTATGGGCGCGCTGACAATCGGTCAGCTTTCGTGCTTCCTCACCTACGCAAACCAGTACACAAAGCCCTTCAACGAAGTGACGGGCGTTCTCACTCAGATCCAGACCGCGCTCGCGGCGGGCGAGAGGGTGTTCCGCGTGCTCGATGAGCCTGATGAGGAGAGCGACGAAAACAAGCTTCAGGTCAACGAAGCCGACGGCAGAGTTGAATTCAGAAATGTGAAATTCTCCTATAAGCCCGAGAAGCCGCTGATAAAGAACTTCTCGCTCAGCGTAAAAAGCGGTCAGCAGGTGGCGATCGTCGGACCGACAGGCTGCGGAAAAACGACGCTCATTAATCTGCTTATGAGATTTTACGAGGTCGACGGCGGCGAGATACTGATCGACGGCGTATCAACAAAGAAAATGAAGCGTGACAGCGTTCGCAGGCTTTTCGGAATGGTGCTTCAGGACAGCTGGCTGAAGGCGGGCACGATTATGGAAAATCTCCGCTACGGCAACCCCGACGCCTCCGATGAGGAAATCGTTGAGGCGGCTAAAAACGCCTACGCCCACAGCTTCATCAGGCGAATGCAGAACGGCTACGACACCGTCGTAACCGAGGGCGGAGGCAATCTCTCCGCGGGACAGAAGCAGCTTCTCTGTATCGCCCGCGCTATGACGCTCAACCCGCCCATGCTTATTCTTGACGAGGCGACCTCCTCCATAGATACGCTCACCGAAATTCGTGTACAAAAGGCGTTCAAGCGTCTTATGAAGGGTAGAACGAGCTTCATAGTCGCCCACCGTCTCTCCACGATCCGCGAGAGCGACATCATCCTCGTGATGAACGACGGCGACATTATCGAGCAGGGAACCCACGAGGAGCTCCTCCGAAAACAGGGCTTCTATTATAATCTTTACAATTCGCAGTTTGTAAACTCTTGACAACAAAAATTCGCTGTGATAAAATTATACCCGATATTTAAAAGGCTGTGACCGGGAGGTCCGCGCTGTCTTATGCAGAGAGAGGAAGCGGTTGGTGTAAGCTTTCGTGAGGACGCGCAGGATGTAGCTCGTGAGCCGCGGAGATGAAGGTGTTCTGTGTAGTTTCCGCCGTTACCCGCGTTAAGGGACAGAGTGCGGCTTATGCCGAACTTGGGTGGTACCACGGACTTTGTTCGCCCCGAGCTTTTGCTCGGGGCTTTTTTGTTACCCTAACCGAACGAAATAAAGGAGAAATCAGAATGAAAAAAGAAATGGCTAAGGCGTATAATCCGCGCGACTTTGAGGACAGGATATACGACTTCTGGATGAAGGGCAGATATTTCCACGCCGAAATAGACCCCGACAAAAAACCTTACACTATCGTAATGCCGCCACCGAACATCACGGGACAGCTTCATATGGGACACGCGCTCGACGAAACCCTGCAGGACATTCTTATCCGCTGGAGAAGAATGCAGGGCTACAGCGCTCTGTGGCTCCCGGGTACGGACCACGCCTCGATCGCTACGGAGGCTAAGGTCGTAGAGGCGCTTAAAAAGGAAGGAATATCAAAGGCTGACATCGGCAGAGAAAAATTCCTTGAGCGCGTATGGGACTGGAAGCGCGAGTACGGCGGAAGAATCACAAATCAGCTTAAAAAGCTCGGCTCGTCCTGCGACTGGGAGCGTGAGCGCTTCACGATGGACGAGGGCTGCTCCAAGGCAGTAACCGAGGTTTTCGTAAAGCTTTATGAGCAGAAGAAAATCTACCGCGGAAACCGTATGGTCAACTGGTGTCCGCATTGCTGCACATCGATCTCCGACGCCGAGGTTGACTATGAGGAGCAGGAAGGTCACTTCTGGCATCTGCTCTATCAGGTTAAGGAAACGGGCGAATATCTTGA
>JAHLBL010000213.1 GCA_020625635.1 bacterium | reverse complement strand
GACTCGCCGTAGAGCTGCTTGAACCACTCGTTCATCAGAGTGTAGGCGGGCTCATAGCTTACCATAATCTCTGTGGAATAGCCCTTATTGTAAAGTATGTTGCGGATCGCGGCATACTTGTAGCAATCGTTGGAATAAAGGTCGTCGTTGTTGAACTCGTCCTGAGCCTTTTTAGCGCCTGCCATAAGAGCGTCGATATCAGCGCCCGCGACTGCGATCGGGAGAAGTCCTACTGCTGTGAGTACGGAGTAGCGTCCGCCTACATCGTCGGGAACTACGAAGGTCTCGTAGCCTTCCTTATCGGCAAGCTGCTTTAATGTGCCGCGAGCCTTATCGGTCGTGCAGTAGATACGCTCCTTAGCGCCTTCCTTGCCGTACTTCTTCTCGAGAAGCTCACGGAACACGCGGAAAGCGATAGCGGGCTCGGTTGTTGTGCCCGACTTTGAAATCATATTTATGGAAACGTCCTTGCCCTCGCAGAGCTCGATAATGTCGGAGAGAGCAGACGAACTGATGGAGTTACCCGTGAAGTAAATCTGCGGTGTGTCCTTGCAGAGAGCGTTGTAGTTGGGAGAGGTCAAAAACTCGATAGCCGCTCTCGCGCCGAGATACGAGCCGCCGATTCCGATTACTACAAAAACGTCTGTGTCTTTCTTGATTTTAGCGGCAGCCTTCTTGATGCGGTCGAATTCTTCCTTATCATAGTTGGTGGGAAGGTCTACCCAGCCGATGAAGTCGTTGCCGAGGCCTGTGCCGTCGTGAAGAGCCTTGTGGGCGTTCTTGACCTGAGCCTCAATACCCTTGTACTCATCCTCGCCTACAAAACCGTTGAGATATTTGTCGATTATTTTGGTTGACATCTGATTACCCCCATTGAATATAGTTAGACTATATTATAGTTTATGAGCCTATTTTACCACAATTCAAAGGGGTATGCAATATTATAAGGGAATTATAAAATATAAATTTAAGTTTTTTTGTACATAATGACAAGGTTGTAACCAAAACCGATAGACTGTTAAACCCTGAACAAGCTGTCCAGAACTAATCCGAGCACAGATGAAAACGTCATTTTCTCTACGTTCTCGGCGGCTTTTATCGTGCACGTTTTCAATAATTCTTTTCCCGAATAATAGCAGACCTCGCCTATAGTATCCCCGATTTTTACGGGCGCCTGCAAATCATTCTTCAGCTTGCACTCGCGGATAAGCTTCGCGTCACCGAGCTTCGGGATAACGACATAACCCGCGGGAGGACATTCAGCTTTTACACTCTCAACCATACCGCCGTTTACCACGACGTCGCCGTTGGCTTCTTCGGGAAGCTCGAGCGTTTTTACCTCATAATTCGTAAACCCGAAATCGAGCAGAGCGGCGCTGTCGGCAAAGCGCTCTGTTCCCGTCTTACAGCCGAGAACTACCGCGATAAGCGAGAGACCGTCGCGCTCGGCTGTCGCGCTCATACAGCAGCCCGCGTCGTTTGTAGTGCCCGTCTTCAGTCCCGTGATCCCGTTATACGTTTTGAGCAGCTTGTTGGTGTTGACGATCTGAGTTTTCCCGCCGCGGAGATTGTCGAGCCAGATAGAGGTATATTTAAAAATTTTTTTGTGCTTGATCAGCTCCGCCGACATAACGGCTACATCATAGGCGGAGGTCAGGTGGTCTTTTTCGTCGAGACCGTTGCAGTTCTTGAACAGAGTGTCGTTCATTCCGAGCGACTTTGCTTTCTTGTTCATTCTGTCGACAAAAGCCTCCTCGCTGCCGCAGATAGCCTCGGCAAGCACAACTGCCGCGTCGTTGGCGGAGGCAACCGTCGTAGCCTTTATAAGGTCGTCAACTGTCATCTCCTCCCCTTCCTCGAGCCAGATATCGGAGCCGCCCATTGAAGCAGCGTGCGCCGAGGTCGTCAGCGTATCGGTGAGCTTGAGCTTTCCGCTGTCGACAGCCTCCATAGTGAGCAGAAGCGTCATTACCTTTGTAACAGAAGCGCAGGCGTGCTTTTGGTGTGCATTTTTCTCCACAAGAATTTTACCTGTACCCGCTTCCATAAGAACAGCGCACGGAGCGGCGAGCTTTATCTTCAGTCCTTTTTCGGCGGCGTTCACGGGAAAACAGGAGAACGCCAGAATCATACATAACAATACAGGAATAAGTTTTTTTAACATAAAACAACACCTCGCTCAAATATATGGGCGAGGCGCTGAAAATATTCTATTCAATTATACAGACGGCGTGGGCTGAGATTCCCTCGCCGCTGCCTGTGAAGCCGAGTTTTTCCTCGGTGGTCGCTTTTACACTGATACAGCCGATATCGACTGAGCACGCGTCCGCGATATTGGCGCGCATTTCGTCGATATATGAGGCGAGCTTGGGACGCTGAGCGATTACGGTTGAGTCGATATTGACAACATAGTAGTCGTTATCGGCAAGAACCTTAACAACCTCCCTGAGCAGCTTAAGGCTGTCGGCTCCTTTGAAGCGCTCGTCGGTGTCGGGGAAAAGATGTCCGATATCACCGAGAGCCGCGGCTCCGAGCAGAGCGTCCATAATCGCGTGGAGAAGGACATCGGCGTCGCTGTGACCGAGAAGCCCCTTTTCGTAGGGGATATCAACACCGCCGAGTATCAGCTTTCTGTTTTCAACGAGCTTATGTACATCATATCCGTGACCGATTCTCATAATCATTCACCCTTCATAAGAACCTCCGCGAGGAGGATGTCATTCTGTGTTGTGAGTTTGATGTTGGTCTCGCTGCCGTCAACGATATATACCTTTTCACCTGTGCTCTCGATCAGCATACAGTCGTCGGTAATGCTCTCGTTGTTTTCGGCGGCGGTTCCGAGCGCTCTCAGATAGAGCGATTTTTCAAAGACCTGGGGCGTCTGTACGGCGCGGAGCGTCGCTCGCGCGGGAGTGGAAAGGATTACGTTCCCCTCCCCTACGACCTTTATCGTATCCGTTACGGGCGTGCCGAGCGCAGCCGCGTTCTTCTCAAACGCCGCAGTTACTACCTTGTCGATATCAGATACGGAAATCAGCGGCCTCGCGCCGTCGTGTATCGCGAAATGCGTCGTGCGCGCGTCGCAGGCTGAAATGCCGTTGCGCACGCTTTCGTCACGCGTCGCTCCGCCGACTGT
>JAHLBL010000212.1 GCA_020625635.1 bacterium | reverse complement strand
AGGAAATTACTCAAAAAATGTATAAATATTCAAGTCAGCGACCTGAAACTACTATCATCTTGACCGGCTCATATCACAAAAAATAATTAGTATTGCCCGCTCAGTTGCACGCTGCGCGCGCACGAGCGATGGCTATACGAAAGCGGACGTGCTGATTGCGCGCGCTTTCTTGCTGTTTTTTATTTTATTGAGTTTATAAGTCCGCCCTTACGGATGATGTTCTGGATGAACTCGGGGAAGGGCTCGCCCTGGAATGTCTTTCCCGTGGTTTCGTCGGTGATCAAGCCCGTGTTGAAGTCGACCGATACGGTGTCGCCGTCGGCAATAGCCTCGGCAGCCTCGGGGCACTCGAGAATCGGCAGACCGATGTTGATAGCGTTGCGGTAGAAGATGCGCGCGAAGCTCGACGCGATAACGCAGCTTACGCCGCTCGCCTTGATTGCGATGGGAGCGTGCTCACGCGATGAGCCGCAGCCGAAGTTCTTTGTCGCGACCATAATGTCGCCTTCCTGAACCTTGTTTACAAACTCCTTGTCTATATCCTCCATACAGTGAGCTGCAAGCTCCTTGTGGGAGGCTGTGTTGAGGTAACGCGCGGGGATGATTACATCCGTGTCGACGTTGTCTCCGAATTTATGTACCTTACCTTTAGCGTTCATTATTCTGCCTCCTTAAAGCTTCTCGGGATTGGTGATGTAGCCCGTTACGGCGCTCGCGGCGGCAACCGCGGGGCTCGCGAGATATACCTCGCTGTCAACGTGGCCCATTCTGCCTACAAAGTTTCTGTTCGTGGTGGAAATCGCCTTTTCGCCCGCGGCGAGGATTCCCATATGACCGCCCAGACACGGACCGCAGGTAGGTGTTGATACAACGGCTCCCGCGTCAATAAAGATGTCGAAAAGTCCCTCGTGCATAGCCTGCTTCCAGATGTTCTGTGTTCCGGGGATAACTATGCAGCGAACTCCGTCGGCGATCTTCTTGTCCTTGAGTACGTCGGCGGCGGCGCGCAGGTCGGAGATACGTCCGTTCGTGCACGAGCCGATAACGACCTGGTCGATCTTAACTTCCTTCTCGCCGATTTCGTCAACCGTGCGGGTGTTCTCGGGAAGGTGGGGGAAAGCGACTGTCGGACGGATAGCCGAGAGGTCGATCGTGTACTCCTCGTCGTATACCGCGTCCTCGTCCGCTGTGAACTCAACGGGTGTGCCCTGATAGCGTCCGTCGCAGTATTCGCGGGTAATGTCGTCAACGGGGAAGATACCGTTCTTAGCGCCTGCCTCGATAGCCATATTCGCGATGCAGAGACGGTCGTCGATGTTGAGGTACTTAACGCCCTCGCCGACAAATTCCATCGACTTGTACAGAGCGCCGTCAACGCCGATCTTTCCGATGATGTGCAGAATAACGTCCTTGCCGCTTACATAGCCCTGCGGCTTGCCGACAAGGTTGAACTTTATAGCCGCGGGTACCTTGAACCACGCTTTTCCGCTCATCATACCCGCGCACATATCGGTTGAGCCGACGCCTGTGGAGAAGGCGCCGAGAGCGCCGTAGGTGCAAGTGTGAGAGTCAGCTCCGATGCAAAGGCATCCGGGACCTACGAGTCCCATCTCGGGCAGAAGCGCGTGCTCAATTCCCATACCGCCTACATCGCGGTAGTTGGTGATGTTGTACTTTTCGGCAAATCTGCGCGACTGCTGTACCTGTGTAGCCGCCTTGATGTCCTTGTTCGGCGTGAAGTGGTCCATAATCAGCGCGATTTTTGTGTTATCAAATACAGAGCTCGCTCCGTTTTCCTCGAAAACATTGATGGCTACGGGCGTTGTAACGTCGTTGCCGAGCACGAGGTCGAGCTGAGCCTCAATAAGCTGTCCTGCCTTGACCTCGGGGAGTCCCGCGTGAGCGGCAAGAATTTTCTGAGACATTGTCATTCCCATTTAGTATACACTCCTTTTCGGATTTAATATTCCTATAAATTATCGCACAAAGGCTTGATAAAAGATTGTAAAGTATGCTACAATCTAACTATAATAATAACGGAAGTGACAACTATGACTGCGAAAAACAGCGGCAATTTCATAACAGGGGAGCTTCTCGGCGCCGCCGCGCCCGCGAGAAAACTCTCAAAGGGCGAGGTCCTCTATCGTCAGGGAGAGAGCGCGACCGCGTTCTACTACCTGAAAAGCGGACGCGTAAGGGTGTATATGATAAGTCCCGACGGCGAGCCGCGCACGCTGTCGACTGCTTCTCAGGGCGAGATCCTCGGCGAGGCGGCGTTCTTCGACAGGATGCCGCGCATAAGCTGCGCCGAGGCGCTGTGCGACTGCGAGGTCACGGCGATCGACGAGGCGAGGCTCATAACCCTCGTGAGGGACAACCCGCGTCTCGCGCTCGATTTGCTGAAAATTCAGGCGGCGCGTGTTCGTCAGCTTTCCTCCCAGCTCGACGCGATGACCTTTATGCAGGCGGACGGAAGAATAGCCCAGCTCCTACTGCAGAACGTACGGAAAGAAAACGGCGAGCTCACCGTCGCGCTCACGCACGAGGCGATTTCCGAGGCGGTCGGCGTGTCGCGCGTGACCGTCAGCAAAATCGTCAGCCGCCTTTCCTCACAGGGCGTGCTCCGCACCGCCTACAGAAAGCTAACCGTAACCGATGAAAAGGCGCTGAGAAAGCTCGCGGGAATGTAATAAAAACACGATCGGGCAGACAAGGCGGATCAAATCCGTGCCTGTCTGCCCGATATTAAATTTACAGTTTTTAAACTTCAACAATAACGAAGCTCTGGGGACTGAGCGTCATTTTCTCCCACGACTGGACGTACTCGCCGATTCTGTACAGCTCGCTCTTGACCTCGAGCTCGAACTTTACGTCAACAAGCCTGTCGAGCGGGTTAACGAAAACAACATATTTGCCGCGCTTATATACGAAGGGGAAGGCGTTCTCCTCGGCGTAAATGACCTCGAAGTCGCCGTCAGCCGCGAACTCGGGGTTTTTCTTTCTCAGCTTGATGATTTCCTTTACGACCTTGTAGATGCTGTCCTTTTTGCGGCGCTGGTTCTCGACTGTCGGAGCGTTCGCGTCGGGGTCAACGGGAATGTAGGTCGTGTCCGCCTCGGAGAAGCCGAAGTTCTTGCCCTTGCACCACTGCATCGGCGAACGCGAGCC
>JAHLBL010000211.1 GCA_020625635.1 bacterium | reverse complement strand
ATCGGCAGTTTATCTCTGGAGATAATATCGGAAACGGCTTTTTCCGCGTCAATTACATACTGACCGACGGAATACGTCTTGTCAGCATACAGAAAATCAATCAGATGATGAGGAATTCCCTGCATTTCCTGTTCGGAAGGCTTAGCGGTAGCAATAGTCATACCCTTATAAATCTGCATACTGTCAGCCGAAACAACCTCGCCGTTATATGCCTTTGCGAGTTCAATAGCTAATCCTGTTTTTCCCGATGCGGTAGGTCCTACCACAGCTAATATTTTAGATTTCATTGTATTCTACCAAATTGCTTTTCAAGTTCGTATCTGCTCATTACAACACAAACAGGTCTGCCGTGCGGACAATATCTCAGAGTCGGATCTTCGTCAAGCTTGTTCGCAAGTGCGACAAGCTCCTCGACCGTACTCTTGTTGCCGCCTTTTATAGCGCTGCGGCACGCGACATTATGATATACCCAGTCCATCTTTTCACTTCTGATGTTGGTTTTGTTCTGGGCGATATATCCCGACATTTCAATTACCGAAGGCTCTATATCGTCAAGCTCAAGATATTGAGGAGCGGCGCGTACAATCAGAGTACCGTTTCCGAAATCCTCCACATCAAAAGCGCATTCGCTGAACATATCAAGATTGCTGATCGCGGCTTCGTAATCTGTTTTATTCAGAACTACGGTGATCGGCTGCAAGAGAACCTGGGAGCAGCCTGCTCCCCTTTCCTTCTTCAGCTTTTCATAAATCATTCTTTCGTGAGCCGCGTGTTTATCAATAATAACGAGCTCTTTATCATTTTTCTCAACGATTATGTATGTGCTGAACGCCTCTCCGACAAACTTTAATTTGTTTACAGGCTGTTCAAATAAAGGAGTTGGTTCCTTTTTCTCTATATCTACAGTATGATTCTGAATTGATTCTGCGGGAACGTCGCTTTCAGGTTCGACGATCATATCGGCTTTTATCTTGTTTTCTTTTGCCTTTTCGATTGTCTGCTCAAGATTTTGTTCCCTTTTTATCGCCTGCTTTGAATAGACAGATAACGGGTCGATATCACTTACGTAGTTATTTGGTTTATAGGATACCGTAATCTTTTCAGTTTTAACAAGCTCGGGAAAAGGCTCATAATCCCTGTTGACCTCGGGCTTGGGCTGAGGCTTCGCGGTGAACGCGGCAGGAGCGGCGGTGAACGGCTTCGGCTGTCTTATCTGGGAAATAAAGTCATCCTTGGGCTTTCCGTCAAAGGTGATTCTTTTCCTTTCGTCAGACGCAGAAAGACAGGTCTTTACGGAATGATACACAGCATCAAAAACAGGTCGTTCGTTTATAAAGCGAACCTCAATTTTTGACGGGTGAACATTTACGTCAATAGCCTCAAACGGTATCGTCATATGAAGTACACAGGCGGGGAATTTCCCGACCATAATACTTCCCTTGCACGCTTCTTCAAGAGCCGCCATAGCGGTTACGGATTTAACATATCGTCCGTTGATAAAGAAATTCTGCATACTGCGGTTAGGCCGTGCGTTTATCGGTTTTGAGATATATCCGCGAACCTTTATACCGTCAAGCTCGTAATTAACAGGTAAAAGACCGTTGGCAAAATCACGACCGTAAACAGAGTATATGGCTGATTTTATTTTACCGTCACCGGATGTATTAAGAACACGTTTACCGTCACGGATAAAAGTAAAGGCGATTTTGGGGTGCGATAACGCTTCTTTATCAATCACATTGGCTACAGCGTTACCCTCTGCCCTGTCCTTTTTGAGAAACTTCATTCTGGCAGGAATGTTGTAGAACAGGTCGCGGATAATCATTGTAGTACCGACGGGGCAACCCGCGTCATCGAGAGAAATCTCTTCTCCGCCGTTTATCTCGTATGATGTGCCGATTTGTTCATCCCTGTGTCTTGTAAGCAGCTGGAGCTTTGAAACCGACGAAATCGAGGAGAGCGCCTCTCCCCTGAATCCCAAGGTCGAGATACTGTCAAGGTCGTTTTCGAGTTTAATTTTACTGGTAGCGTGCGGAAGAAATGCAACTTTTACGTCATCGCGCATTATTCCGCAGCCGTTATCGGTGACTCTGATAAATGTGATGCCGCCGTTCTGAATCTCAACGGTAATATCGGTTGCTCCTGCGTCTATAGAATTCTCTATAAGCTCTTTGATTGCGGAAGCAGGTCTTTCTACAACCTCACCCGCGGCAATAAGCTCTGCGACATGCTTATCCAGAACATTAATAACACCCATTTATCTCACCACCTTATATCATATTTTTTAATTCGTAAAGTAAATTCATTGCCTCAATAGGCGTTAATGTATTTATATCGACGGAAGAGAGCTTGTCCCTGATTGCCGAATCGTTCGACGTCAGCAGACTGAGCTGTTCGGCAGGTTCTTCCTTGATAACAACGGTAGGCTGGATGCTGCTGCTGCCGCTCTCCAGCTCCTTAAGTATTTCCTTTGCTCTCTCAATAATACTGTCGGGCAGACCTGCGAGCTTCGCGACCTCTATGCCGTAGCTGTCATCCGCGCCTCCCGGAACGATCCTTCGCAGGAAGGTGATATCGTCGCCCTTCTTCTTAACGGCTATGTTGTAATTATTGACACCGTCAATTACCTGTTCCATAACCGTAAGCTCGTGATAATGAGTAGCGAACAGCGTCTTTGCTCCGAGTTTCTTTTTATCGGCGGTAAATTCAAGAACGGCTCTCGCGATGCTCATTCCGTCAAAGGTCGATGTGCCGCGACCGATTTCATCGAGTATCAGAAGCGACTTGCTCGTCGCATTAGATACAATATGAGCAACTTCGCTCATTTCGACCATAAAGGTAGACTGTCCCGACGCGAGGTCGTCTGACGCTCCGACTCTTGTAAAGATACTGTCGACAATGCCTATTTCCGCGGAGGACGCGGGAACGAAGCTGCCTATCTGAGCCATAAGCACAATAAGAGCTACCTGTCTCATATATGTGGACTTACCCGCCATATTGGGACCTGTGATAATGGCTACGCGGTTTTGTCTGCAATTGAGATAAACGTCATTCGGTACAAACGGCGCGCCTTTCAGCAGCTGTTCAACCACAGGATGTCGGCTGTCCTTAAGAATAATATTGTCGGACAGATTCACCTCTGGGCGCACATAACGATTATCAGCCGCAACATTAGCGAGTGAAGTGAGTACGTCAAGGTT
>JAHLBL010000210.1 GCA_020625635.1 bacterium | reverse complement strand
TATCGGGGAGGCGATATCATGGTTCATATTTATTACGGTGACGGCAAGGGAAAGACTACTGCGGCAATCGGGCTCGCGTGCAGAGCGGCAGGCAGCAGAATGAGAGTTCTGTTCGTACAGTTTTTAAAGACGGAGTTCTCGGGCGAACGCCACACACTCAGCCACACTGAAAATATAACTCTCACCTTCGCCCCTATGGAGCTTAAATTCACCAACCAGATGAACGAGGCGGAGAAAACTCACGCCACAATCACGTTCAGAAAAATATTTGACGACGCGGTGACAAAGGTTCTCACACAGAAATACGATATGATCGTCCTCGACGAGATTTTCTCCGCGATTGAGGCGGGAATGATAAACGAGCACGATGTGTACGAATTCGTATCGAACGCTCCGAAAAACCTTGAGGTCGTTATGACGGGACACAATCCGCCCGAGAGGATTCTAGAGCTCGCGGACTACATTACCGAAATGAAAAAAATCAGGCACCCGTACGATAAAGGCGTTCAGGCGCGCTTCGGAATAGAATTTTAATAGTTTAACAGGACGGCTCAAAAGCAGATGAGCCGTCCTTTTTATCGGGAAGAATAAGCAGTGATTCGACTACGAACGGACAGCCGCCTTTATTCCGCGCCATTTTTTATTTTTTTCCGTTCTTCGGTTGACTTATCCGATTTATCGGAGTAAAATATCGTAGGGTAAAAAACAAATCCAAGAAAAAGAGAGGCGAGATAAATGGACGCAGGCAGTAATACATCAGGCGCCGCTGACGGGCGAAGTATGTTCACGCGCGTTTATTTGTCGCGCGGTTAATGCTTTCCCTTACATAATACGAATGTCAGAAGTCAGAGCCGTATATAAATGGCGGAGTTGACTTTTGCTATTCACGGCGCCTTCTACGTTATTATAACAGGTAGGAGGTATTTTTATGGAAAGGACAAACACAGTAACCCTGTTTGAGACTATCGCGACGCTTCTTGAAAAAAAGCGTTACCCGACACTCAGGGACATTCTCACAACAATGAACCCCGTCGATATCGCGGCGGCGTTCGAGGAAATCGGAAGCGAAAAATGCGCTCTGCTGTTTCGGCTGCTGCCCAAGGAGCTCGCCGCCGATACCTTCGTCGAGATGGACGAGGAAATGCAGGAGGCGCTTATCCACGGCTTTTCTGATACGGAGCTCAAGGAAGTAATCGACGAGCTGTACGTCGATGACGCGGTCGACATCATCGAGGAAATGCCCGCGAACGTCGTTAAGCGTATTTTAAGACAGGCTGACCCCGAAACCCGCAAGGAAATCAACGAGATACTGAAATATCCCGAGGACAGCGCGGGCTCGATCATGACAACCGAGTGCGTTATCCTCAGACCGAAAATGACGGTAGAGGAAGCGATCAAGCGAATCAGGCGTACAGGTATCGACAAGGAAACGATTTATACATGCTATGTAGCCGACGACTTCTCGACGCTTATCGGTATTGTAACGATCAAAACGCTTCTGCTCAGCGACGAGGACGAGATTCTCGAAAACATCATGGAAACTAACGTAATTTCCGTAAATACCCTCGACGACCAGGAAGAGGTTGCTCAGATGTTCAACAAGTACAACTTCCTCGCTCTCCCTGTCGTCGATAAGGAGAACCGTATTGTCGGTATCGTAACCTTTGACGACGCTATCGACGTTATGGAGGAAGAGGCGACCGAGGATATCCAGAAGATGGCGGCTATCACGCCTACAGCCGACAAGCCCTACGACAAGGTAGGCGTTTTCGAGACATATTTAAGCAGAATCCCGTGGCTGCTGATTCTTATGATTTCAGCGACCTTTACGGGAATAATCATAACGAGCTTCGAGGACGCGCTCGCGGGCTCGCTGGTGCTTTCTTCATTTATTCCGATGCTGATGGACACGGGCGGTAACTCGGGCTCACAGGCAAGCGTAACAATCATCCGCGCGCTTTCGCTGGGTGAAATAGAATTCAAGGATATTATCATGGTAATATTCAAGGAATGCCGCGTTTCACTGCTCTGCGGCGTAACGCTTGCCGCGGCGAACTTCGCCAAAATTATGCTCTTTGACAGACTGGTGCTCGGCAACACCGCTCTCAGCGTGACTGTCGCGCTGGTCGTCTGTCTTACGATGATCGTAACGGTGTTTATTGCGAAGCTGGTAGGCTGTACCCTGCCGATGTTCGCAAAGAAAATCGGGTTCGACCCTGCGGTTATGGCATCACCGTTTATTACAACGATCGTCGACGCGATCTCTCTTTTCGTATATTTTCAGATCGCGACCGCTCTTCTCAGAATATAATAAAACAGTAAAACGGGACAGCTCATAAGCAAAAGAGCTGTCCCGATATATTTTTAAGAAAAAAGCTGTTACATTTCCGAGCGGTCTTAAAATCCGTATCTGAATCAGCAACAGCTTGGGGCTGCCGCAATGCGGCAGCCCCGTGTTATTTTATTCGGTTGTCTGAACAAAATTTTCGGACTGGTTAACGTCGAGCTCAACCTCGTTATAGATACGCATACCTGTACCTGCGGGAATAAGCTTACCGATGATAACGTTCTCCTTAAGTCCCATAAGGTGGTCAACCTTACCCTTGATAGCCGCGTCGGTAAGAACACGGGTTGTCTCCTGGAAGGAAGCCGCTGACATAAAGCTGTCCGTAGCGAGAGCCGCCTTGGTGATACCGAGAAGCATCTGGATCCATGTAGCCTCGCGGAGTCCCTCCTCACCGTTAGCGATACGGCGGCGGATCTCCTCGTTGGCAGCGAGAACAACGGTCTTGTCGTACGACTGACCTGCGATAAGGTCTGTGTCGCCCGCGTCGTCAAGACGAACCTTCTTGAGCATCTGGCGAACGATAACCTCGATGTGCTTATCGTTGATATCAACACCCTGGAGACGGTATGTCGACTGAACCTCGGAAATAAGGTAGTTCTGAACGGCGTTTGTGCCGAGAATAGCGAGAACGTCGTGCGGATTGACGGAACCGTCGGTGATTTTATCACCCTTCTGGATATGAGCGCCTTCCTCTACCCTTACGCGGAAACCGAAGGGAATGAGGTAAGCTCTCTCCTCGCTCGTTTCCTTGTTAAAGATAACGGCGTGGCGGGCGTTCTTACGCTCCTCAAAATGAACGTCGCCCTCGATTTCACTGATAATCGCGAGGCTCTTGGGCTTTCTCGCCTCGAAGAGCTCCTC
>JAHLBL010000021.1 GCA_020625635.1 bacterium | reverse complement strand
GCAATCGCCTTGTAATCCTCGGACGACAGTGAACGGAACACTATAACCTCGTCGACACGAGCGATAAACTCGGGACGAAGGAAATCGCGCAAGCCCTTCATAGCTCTTTCTCGGACGGCGTCGTCCTCCTGCTTGCCGAAGCCGAGAGCGTTCTCACGACGCTCGGAGCCCGCGTTGGAGGTCATTACGATAACCGTATTCTCGAAGTTGACGCTTCTGCCGTGCGCGTCTGTTACTCTGCCCTCGTCAAGAATCTGGAGCAGAATATTGAGCACATCGGGGTGAGCCTTCTCAATCTCGTCGAAAAGAAGCACGGAGTACGGACGGCGGCGAACCTTTTCGGTAACCTGTCCCGCCTCGTCATAGCCTACATATCCCGGAGGTGAACCGATGATTTTGGAAACTGAGTGCTTCTCCATAAACTCGGACATATCAAGTCGGATAAGCGTCTCAGGCGTGTCGAAAAGCTGCTGCGAAAGCACCTTGACAAGCTCGGTTTTACCTACGCCCGTAGGACCTACGAATATAAAGGACGCGGGACGGCGGCGCGGAGAAATCTGAACTCTGCTGCGGCGGATCGCCGAGGAAAGCGCCTCGACAGCCTCGTCCTGTCCGATAATCTTTTTCTTGAGCTCGCTCTCGAGGTCGGCGAGCTTGGACAGCTCGTTCTCGCGGATACGGCTGGAGGGAATACCCGTCCACAGTTCAATAACCTTAGCGATATCCTCCTCGGTAACGGGAGCGTTCACTTTGCTCATATCAATACCCTTGAGCTCATAGTCAACGCGGGCGATCTTGGAGCGGATATCGGCGAGTTGCTCGTAGTTGGGCTCCTCGGCGGACTCAAGCTCCTCCATCTCCTTGCTGAAGCGCTTTTTGCTGAGCATAAGCTTGTCGTAGCGCTCCATCTCCTTGTTTCTGAGAGCGGCGCACGCGCAGCTTTCGTCGAGAAGGTCGATCGCCTTATCGGGAAGGAAACGGTCGTTGATATAGCGCTCGGAGAGGATTACAGTCTTTCTGACTATGTCCTCGTCGACCGTTACGCGGTGGTGAGCCTCGTAGTAGCTCTTTACGCCCTTAATAACGTCAATCGTATCAGCGATAGACGGCTCCCCTACCTTAACGGGCTGGAAGCGTCTCTCAAGAGCGCTGTCCTTCTCGATGTGCTTTCTGTATTCGTTAAAGGTTGTCGCGCCGATAACCTGGATCTCACCGCGTGAGAGGGCGGGCTTGAGGATATTAGCGGCGTTCATCGTGCCGTCGCTGCCGTCACCCGCGCCGACAAGGTTGTGAACCTCGTCGATAAACAGGATGATGTTGCCTGCTTCCTTGATTTCCTGGGTAAGACCTTTTATACGGCTCTCAAACTGACCTCTGAACTGAGTACCCGCGACAAGCGATGTGAGGTCGAGCAGATAAATTTCCTTATCAATAAGTCTGAGCGGAACCTTTCCCGCCGCGATACGCAGGGCAAGTCCCTCTGCAATTGCGGTTTTACCGACACCCGGTTCGCCAATAAGGCAGGGATTGTTCTTTGTACGGCGTGAGAGGATCTGGATAATTCTCTCGATCTCCTTATCTCTGCCGACAATGTTGTCGATTCTGCCTTCCTTCGCCTTGTCGGTGAGGTTTTCGCAGTAGAGATTGAGGTGCTTGCGCTTCTTATCCTTGGGATTGCGCTTGCTCTTTCTCTCCTTGCGCTCGCTTCCCTCTCCCGAGCCCTTATCGCCCTGGAAAAGATTATTAAACAGCGGGAATAGCGGCGCTCCGCCCGGGGTGAAATCACCGTTGTCCTCGTTCTCCTCCTGGAACTGCTCCATCTGCTCAGCAAGGTTTTCGACGTTCATATTCTTCATGAGGTCTTTCATTCCGTCGTCGCTGAGGAGAGTGCTCATCTGGTCCTGAACGGTCTCGAGATCGTCGTCCGTCAGTCCCATCTTGCTGATCAAATCCTCAACAGGCTTGATACCGAGCTCCTTAGCGCATGTAAGGCAGTAACCCGTTGTGGGAGCGTCGGCAGAGTTCTGCGTAGAAACAAAAACTACCGCGGGACGCTTTCCGCATCTTGAACATAACATTTATAATCAAAACCTTTCCGCCCACCCGAATAGTGCAGGCAGCCTTACCGTGGGCGGGAAAGGCGCCGATGTTTTCATAAATCTCAGTGTAAGTCCTTCATTGACTTATAAAATATGAGGAAGTATCTCACAAGGGCAAAGAGCATAAAGCCCGTTGTCACGGACAGAAGAATTACCGAGAGCAAAAGGTTCTCGTAATTGAACGCCGCCTTGAGAAATACGATCAAGCAAACCGTGATATAAAAGATAAACGTACCGACCTTGCCGTACCACTTTGCGGCAGGCGGAGCGATGTTTTTGCGGAACATTATTGTGCCGCCGATGAGCATAAACAAGTCCTTTATAATAAGTATTATCATAAACGGCGTAAGCACGGGTGAAAACAGCGTGATACACACCATAATCGCGAAAAGCGTAAGCTTATCCGCAATCGGGTCAAGAAGCTTGCCCACACTTGTAACCTGATTGAATGTTCGGGCGATATAGCCGTCGCACGCGTCGGACAGTCCCGAAATTATCAGCATTATCGCTGCCGCTACATAATTACCGCTGATAAAAAAGCACACAAAAGGCGCGATAAGCAGTATTCTTAGAAGCGAAAGAAGATTTGGAATTGTGAGAAAATCCTTTTTCGTAAACCTTATTTTCATAATTACCTCATCCCATTTATGCCTCGGTAGGAAGCGACTCACCGATTGACGGTACAGCCGAAGTGGTTTCCTGCGTCGGCTCATTCCCTTGGCTGACAAATGTTCCGACTGAGTTTATAAAGTCGGAGTTGTATGCCGCCTTAAATATAATTGACTGATTGATCAGCTCTTCCGTTATCAGCGGATCCTGATCAATACAGATTATAAGCTTGCAGATTATTACGCCGAGATAGCATATCAGAACACCCTCGGCAAACCCCAGAACACCTCCGAAAACGGAGTTTACTGTCTTTATTACGGGGAGTTTGAACAGAGCTATTATTCTTTTAGAAAACAATTTAAAAATGAATCTGAATATTAAAAACAGAACAACCGTAAAGATTATGCTCAGCGCCGCGGTGATAACGGGAGCGACTACGGCATTGATTGCTGAGACAAAACCGCCTGATACGGTCCTTCCCGCCTCGCTGACCTTGTCGTGAAAATTGTCGTTGTTGATACCCGCGTTGTTGAGTATACCGACTGCGAAATCGGGCATTTTATCGAGAACCGACTGCGAGGAAGCCGCGAGCGAATCAGTCTGAGACTGAACCTCCGAGCTGAAGCTCGAATATACAAATGTCCGATAAATCCAGTCCGCCGCCGCACCAGAAATGATCCGCGCGAGTATAAAGGAAACAGCCGTTGCCGCTAATCCGTACAGAGACGCGACAAGTCCGCGCTTCACACCTATAATAACCATAACAGCGATTACTGCAGCAATCAAAAGGTCAAGTATCATAACGACCTCACTTTCAACTAAAAGTTAATCATTCTGATTTCGTTGATTCCGAGAATATACGCGCTGTCCGCTCCCGCCAGACGAATCGCCTTTGCGCCGTTGCCAGGGTCGGCCGAGGAAACCTCGTTGCCGTTCGTATCGAACAGATAGGCAGTCGAGCCGCTTAAAATTGCGATCCTGCCCTTGTACAGGCTGATGGAATCAACAGCGTAATCCGTATCGTTTACGTTCTGCGGACTTCCATCGCTGTTGAAATATTCAATCGAGCACATTCTTCCGTCGCCGCTGCGGGAAAGCGAAAGAACGAAGCAGTCGGTATCGGGGTCGATATCATAATTTGTGAGCTCCATTTTGTCGTACTCGATGGCGTTCAGATTGTTGTTCGAGGTGTTGAGCGTGTAGGACGCGTCTGAGCCTATCATACAGACCTTGCTGTTCGTAAGATAGTCTGCCTGGTAAATTATGTTGGATTGCAGGCTGTGAGTAGCCACAGGCTGCTCCGACGAAAAACTGAGCACATAAGCCACACTGCTGAGACTGCCGTTGTCGCCCGTGATACCGCAGGCAACCGCTCCGTTTCCGTCCTCATTTATAGCGACCGACTGGATATAATAGTCGGAGAAATAGTAGCTGTATAAAAGCTCCTCGTCCTTGTTGTAGGCTGTGAGCTTCGAGAGATAGCCATCCGCCTGGGTTACGATACAGAACGCGCCCTTGGAGTTTATATCTCCGCAGAGGATATACTGATCCGTGTCCTTTATGGAGTTAAGCTTGCTCTTTTTGCCCGTCACATAGCCGTTTCCGCCGAGGTTGTAAATAAGCACATAGTCGCCGCTTGTGCGGAGCACGGGTGACGAAAAGCTGTGCTGATTATAGCCCTCCTCGTTGCCCGCCTTTGTGAACGCCTGATAAGAGGTATCGGAAACATAGCATATATCACCGTTCGAGATGAAATTGCCTTCGGCTACATTGGTTCCCGTGAGCTGAACGGGATAGCCGTTGTCGTGAGAACCGAACAGGTCGTATTTAACCCAGTTGCCGATTTTCTCACAGGTCAGGTTTTCACGGTTGGAAATCGCAAAAACTATCAGTCCGACGACCACGAGAACCGCAACGGCAATCAGTATTTTTTTAACCGCGTCCTTGGAAATCCGATATTTTTCTTCCTGATATTCCTCGAGCGGGACATCCTCGTAGCTGAGGACGTCGCGTTTTGATTTTTTCCTTTTTTCAACGCTTTCAACACTGTAGCGCTGACCTTTTTTATATTTCATAATATCTCCGTAAAACTTCAATAGTTTACTTTATTCAGATACAGTCCGCACGCCTGAGCCGTAAAGCCCGACGCTGCGCGGTCCTGTGCTTCGATAATTGAAGGAATAGAGTCGTAAGCAAGCTTGCCCTGAGCCATTTCGAGCAAGGTCCCGACCATTATCCTTACCATATTGTACAGAAAGCCGTCAGCCTCAACAGTCATAGTTACGAGGTCTCCGTCGCGCTGTACCGTGAACTTCTTAACGGTGCGTGTAAAATCACCCTTTTCGCGTTTATCAAGCGTACAGAACGAGGTGAAATCATGAGTGCCAACATAAGCCTGAGCGGCTATATTAAGACGTTCGGCGTCGAGCGGATAGCGGTAAAACAGAGCATAGCCGTTCAGAAACGGGTTGCGAGTCTGAGCGTTCCAGATTTTATAAATGTACTCCTTGCTTTTGCAGTTGTACCGCGCATGGAAGGAGTCGTCAACCTCTTTGCAGCCGAGGCACACAACGTCCTCGGGCAGCCATCTGTTGAGGGCGTGCATGAGGCGTTCGCAGGGAATCGGGTGAGTTATCTTTACGCTTACGCAGTACATATTGGCGTGGACTCCGCTGTCCGTCCTGCTGCAGCCCTTCAGCTCGCAGAATTCTCCAACAACGGACGCAAGCGCTTTCTGGAAAACCTCCTGTACGGTTATGCCGTTGTGCTGTATCTGCCAGCCGTGGTAGCACTTTCCGTCATATGAAATTGTAATAAGAATATTACGCATTATTATTACCTAAATAAAAGCGGGCACGAAAATATTGAGAAGGATGATACCCGCGAGTATGAGCGCCGACAGCAGCAGCGCTATATAATCGAGAGCCCGCATACGGAGCACCTTCATACGCGTTCTGCCGTCTCCTCCGCGGTAGCATCGGCACTCCATAGCCATCGCAAGCTCGTACGCGCGCCTGAACGCCGAAACAAAAAGCGGAATAAGCACAGGCACGAGAGCCTTTATTTTTTTCAGCAGACCGCCCGACTCCATATCCGCTCCTCTCGCCTTCTGAGCCGCCATAATCTTGTCGGTCTCCTCAAGGAGAGTAGGAACGAAGCGCAGGGCAATCGTCATCATCATAGCGATTTCATGAACCTTTATATGGAACAGCTTCAAGGGCTTCATCAGCCTCTCGAGAGCGTCGGTAAGGTCGGTAGGTCTCGTCGTAAATGTAAGACACGAGCTCAGCAGCACTAAGCAGATTATCCTGACGGTAACGAATACCGCGCGGCTGATGCCGTCCATGGTGATTTTAAGGAAGCCCCACTGCACAAGCGGCTCGCCCGTACCGTAGAAAAGATTAAGCACAGAGGTGAAAACAACGACCGCGATAATAACCTTAAGGCTTCTGAAATACATCAGCGGCGATATGCCAGACATCAAAATAATCGCGGCAACCGAGATCACTATAAGTCCGAGCGAAGCAAAATTGAACGCGCAGAACACGAAAACTATAAACGCAATAAGCAGAACTATCTTAACGCGCGCGTCCATACGGTGGAGAATACTTTTTGAGGGGACGAACTGTCCGAGAGTGATGTCACGAATCATAGCTTGCCCTCCCTTTTGAGAAGGTCAACAATCTCGCAAAAAGCCTGCTCGACCGTGAGAATACCCTCTGAAAAATTATATCCTTTGTCCCTCAGCGACTGCATAATGCGTGTGATCTGAGGAACGCGCAAACCATATTCGGCAATTCTGTCGGGATCCGAGAACACCTCGCGCGGCGTATCAAAAAGCTCCAGACGACCTTTATTTAGAACGATGATTCTGTCGGCGATACGCGCGATGTCCTCCATCGTGTGCGAAACTACAAAAATCGTGTTGCCGCGCTCCTTATGATACTGCATCATCTGAGACAGCAGCAAATCCTTGCCCAACGGGTCAAGTCCTGCCGTCGGCTCGTCGAGAATAAGAACGTCGGGATCCATCGCGATTATGCCCGCGATAGCCGCGCGGCGCTTTTCTCCGCCCGATAAGTCAAACGGAGACTGGTCGAGAAGCCTGTCGGGAAGTCCCGTGAAACGGGCTGCTCTGCGGACTGTTTCGTCTAGTTCGCTTCCGCTTAGTCCTTTGTTGACCGCACCGTAGGAAATGTCCTTGTACACGGTTTCATCAAAAAGCTGGTACTCGGGATACTGGAAAACCATTCCGACACGGAAACGCACCTTGCGTATTTCCTTCGGCTTTTCCCAGATATCCTTTCCATCGAGCAAAACCTGTCCCGATGTGGGACGCAAAAGCCCGTTGAGCATTTGCACAAAGGTGCTCTTTCCGCAGCCTGTATGACCGATAAGTCCGATAACCTCTCCTTTTTCGACGCTGAGGCTCACGTCCTCAACCGCCTTTTTCTCAAAGGGAGTGCCCGAACCGTAGGTGAAGCACAGATTTCTGACTTCTATAATACTCACGGGAGCACCTCCTCAAGGAGAGCTACGCACTCGTCACAATCAAGCGGGATTTTATCAAAACTCACACCCGCGCCCGAGAGCTTATAAGCGAGCTCGCACGCCTGCGGAACACTGAGGCTGTGCTTTTTCAGAAGAGAAACCTCGGAAAAAACTTCACGCGGAGTGCCTTCGGTGAGGATCGTACCCCTGTCCATAACGACAACTCTGTCGGCAAGGACAGCCTCGTCCATATAGTGAGTTATCAACACAATAGTAATACCCTTTTTATGCAGCTCGGAGATCGTGGAAAGTACCTCTTCCCTGCCGCTCGGGTCGAGCATGGCGGTCGGCTCGTCAAAGACGATACAGCTCGGCTGCATCGCGAGGATCCCCGCGATAGCTACCCGCTGCTTCTGACCGCCCGAAAGCTTGTAAGGCGCGTGGTCACGGTATTCGTACATACCGACCGCCTTCAGCGAGTTGTCTACTCTTCGGCGGATTTCATCGGGTTCAAGCCCAAGGTTCTCGGGACCGAACGCTACGTCCTCCTCGATGATACTCGCTACAAGCTGATTGTCGGGATTCTGAAATACAAGCCCGACATTGCGGCGAACTTCGTAGGTCATCTCCCCGTCCGCGGTGGATATTCCGTCGACAAAAACCGTACCCTCATCGGGCAGAAGCATGGCGTTGAACATCTTAGCCATGGTCGATTTTCCGCATCCGTTGTGACCGAGGAGCGCTATGAACTCGCCTTTTTTTATATTCAGGCTGACACCGCGCAGGACCTTGTCGGGCGCTTCGTCATAAGAAAATATCAGATTTTCTGCCGATATAAAGCTCATTTATTTCTCCCAGATAACCGTCGAACCACAGGGCAGGCACAGCCCCGAATCGGTAACCTTCAGTCCGATTTCGTCGGAGCTCACCCTTCCGCCGAAGCGTCGACAGAGCTGAACATTAAGAAGATACTCCATAACAGCGGGAGAAAGTCCCGTTGTGTAGGAATTAAGAATAAGGAATGAAGGATTGTCGCTGAGCACCTGAATGCATAATTCCATAAAGGAATAAAGCTCATCTTCTATCTTCCATACCTCTCCTCCCGGACCTCTGCCGTAGGAAGGCGGGTCCATAATAATGCCGTCATACTTGTTGCCGCGGCGGATCTCACGGCGAACAAATTTAACACAGTCATCAACCAGCCATCGCACGGGACGGTCGGCGAGATTTGATGAAGCGGCGTTTTCCTTTGCCCAGTTTACCATTCCCTTGCTCGCGTCCACGTGGCAGACCTTGGCGCCCGCGTCCATACACGCGAGAGTCGCGCAGCCCGTGTAGCCGAAAAGGTTGAGAATGTTCATCGGTCTGTTCTCCGCCTTGATGCGGGACTGAGCCCACTCCCAGTTGACAGCCTGTTCGGGGAAAACACCCGTATGCTTAAAACCCATAGGCTTTACATTGAAAACGAGATTATTGAATTTTACGCTCCATGAGTCGGGAACCTTCTTATACATTTCCCAGCTTCCGCCGCCCTTGTTACTGCGGTGGTAGCGCGCGTGGGCGTTTCTCCAGAGCGGATTCTTTTTGCCCGTGCTCCAGATGATCTGGGGATCGGGACGAATCAGGATTATATTGCCCCAGCGCTCCAGACGTTCACCGTCGGAGCAGTCGATAAGCTCGTAATCCTTCCAGTTTTCGGTAGTTCTCATTACTAAATCACTCTATCAGTCAAACAAAGACGGCTGAGGCGTAACCTGAGCGCCTTTAGGGAATTTCAGTCCGAGGTGCTCGCACGCCGCCGCGGTTATACAGCGTCCGCGCGGTGTGCGGCTGAGAAAGCCTATCTGCATAAGATAAGGCTCGTAAACGTCCTCGATGGTGATCGCTTCCTCGCCGATTGCCGCGGCGAGAGTTTCAAGACCAACGGGACCGCCGTTGTAGAATTTTACGATCGCCTCGAGCATACGCCTGTCATTGCTGTCGAGACCGAGCTCGTCAACGCCGAGACGCTCCAGCGCGATACGCGCCGTCTCGCAGGTGATCACGCCGTCGGAAAGCACCTGAGCGAAGTCGCGGACACGTTTAAGGAAACGGTTGGCGATTCGCGGTGTTCCGCGTGAACGCGAGGCGATCTCCAGCGCTCCGTCGCGCTCGATCCTTATGCCGAGAATGCCCGCGCTTCTCTCAACGATCTGAGCGAGCTCCTCGGTGGAGTAAAGCTCCAGCCTGAGCACAACGCCGAAACGGTCACGCAGAGGAGCGGTGAGCTGACCCGCACGCGTCGTAGCGCCGACAAGAGTAAACTTCGGCAAAGGAAGGTGGTAGGAAGTCGCCATCTGTCCCTTTCCCGTTATAATATCGATCGCGAAATCCTCCATAGAGGGGTAAAGAATCTCCTCGACAGCTCTACTGAGACGGTGGATCTCGTCGATAAAGAGCACATCACCCGGGTTCAGATTCGTCAGAAGCGACGCGAGGTCGCCCGGTTTTTCGATCGCGGGACCCGAGGTAATACGAACGGAAACTCCGAGCTCGTTCGCGATTATAGCGGAGAGCGTCGTTTTTCCGAGTCCCGGAGGACCGTAAAGCAGAACGTGGTCGAGCGATTCGCCGCGCTGCTTAGCCGCGTCAATGAAAATTCGCAGATTCTCCTTAACGGTCTGCTGTCCAATATAGTCGTCGAGGGTTTTTGGACGGAGCGGGTTTTCGTTGTCGCCGCTGTCCTCGGGAATCGCGGCATTATCTACTATTCGGTTTTCAAAATCAAATTCATCCGAAAATTCTATACTCATAATTTCCTCAATATTCTTGTAAAGAATTATTTCCTTCCCATAAGCTTAAGGGTTTCTCCGATAAGCTTCTCGACGGGCAAATTCGGGTCGAGGGTAGAGATAAACGGAGAAACGTCGGACGGACCGTAGCCGAGCACGCCGAGGGCTTCTATCGCCTTCGGTACATTTCCCGAAGTCACACTGACTGCCGCGCCCGCTCCCGAAACAGCTTCAACATCGGAGCCTCCGATATTGAACTTGTCCTTCAGCTCGAGGATAAGCCGCTGCGCGAGCTTCTTGCCCACACCCTGAGCCATTGTAATCGTCTTTACGTCGCCCGAAGCAACCGCGAGAGCGATCTGCTGAGGAGTAAGCGCCGAAAGAATCGCAAGTCCGACCTTCGGACCTACGCCGCTCACGCCGATAAGCGCCTTGTACGCCGCAAGCTCCTCCTGCGTGTAAAAGCCGAAGAGCTCCATAGCGTCCTCGCGGACATTAAGATATGTATATAGCTTGACGGTCGAGCCGAGAGTAAGGTTCTTCTGAGTGTTCATAGTCGTCTGGCACTTATAGCCGACTCCGCCGCACTCGATAACGGCTATTCCCGCCGAAAGGTGGATTATTTCTCCTCTGAGGCTGTAATACATCAGATATTACCTTCCTTAAACATTTTTTGACGCAGCTCGCTGCCTGCCGCCTGACAGTGTGTTATCGCGATGGCGAGAGCGTCGGCGGTGTCGTCTGGCTTCGGGACAGCGGGGAGCTTCAGCAGTCTGCGCGTCATCTCCATAACCTGCGGCTTTTTAGCCTTACCGTAGCCCGTAACAGCCGTCTTGACCTGTAAGGGTGTGTACTCAAAAACAGGGATATTGCGGCTCTCGGCGCAGAGCAGTATAACGCCCCTCGCCTCAGCTACCATAATAGCTGTTTTCTGGTTAGTCTGGAAATACAGCTTTTCGACCGACACTGCGTCGGGCTTAAAAGCGTCGATAATGCTGTTGAGGTCTTCGTAAATTATCTTAAGACGACGGTTAAACGGCGTATCGGCTTCGGTGGTTATCGCGCCGTAACGAAGCGGACGGAAAGAATTGTTTTTAAACTCTACCAAGCCCCAGCCCACAATCGCGTAACCGGGGTCAATTCCGAGAACAATCAAGCTTCAGCCCACCTTTGGATATAATTGCACATTATCGATTGTATTATATCACAATCGGGAAAATAAGGCAATAAATAATGTATATACTTTTAGCTTAATTTGTACAAATGAAAAGGGGCTCGCTCAAAAACTAAAAGAGCAGCCCCGTATATACAAATGAAATAAAATAGTGATCAGTTTTAAGTAAAAAGTGGATTACTTGCGTTTTTTTATTTATAAAACACATCTTGCAACTTATAACTTGTCGCTTAACACTATCGATACAGCGTATTAATTAAAGGGAAGGCTCGTATATTTTGAGCCTTCCCTTCATTGTATTACTCATCAAGTACCGATAAATCGAAGTCGATCTGAGCGATTTTTGAACCGTCGTGGTTATAGTAGCGGTAGGATACGCCGAGGTCAGGCGCGTCGAAATACTGCTTCATAGGCTTGAGAACAGCCTTTGCGCCTGATTTAAGGCTGTCCCTGTCCATTCCTGTCTGAACCTGTTCAACCTGTGCGTCACTAAGCTGATTGACATAGGTGTACTGATATACAAGAGTGTTGCCCTCGGCAAACGCTTCTATTTCAAAGGTATCCTTGAACATACTCTTCGCGCTTTCGATCTCAGACTGGAACGTGTCGGAAGCAACATAGTCGCTGAATGAGGTGTATGTGGAGCTTGAGCCTCCCGAAGAACTGCTGTTATTCGAAACAGTTGAAGAACTTTTGGGAGCAGCCTCAGGCTTACCCTCCGTTGAACCGCACGAGCAGGCAAACACACTTATCATAGCGATAGCGGCAATAATACAAACAATTTTCTTCATTTTCTTTTCCCCTTTAATTTATTGACAACTCACTTCTGAATTGCAAAAGAATAATATCACAATAATACCGTAAATGCAACACACACTGATATAATTGGATAAGTTTCTGTAATAAGCTGTGATATCTGTGGTGCAATTGTGTGAAATGCTATTGTTAAATGAGTTGTCGAATTATGCGATCACTGCTTTATAAGCTTTTCGTAGCTTGCGAGTCCCGCCTCGTCAATAAACGACATCTCGTTACCGTCGATTTTGTAATCATAGGTTTTTGCCTCGTCCCAGAGCTCGAGCTTAACCTCTACAGTCTTGTCGTCCTTGATTGTGTATGTGCCTTCCTGCTTAATAGCCGTGTTGTCAAACTTGCACGCGCCGTGGCCGTCAAATTCCCATGTAACCTGATCGATTGAGTCGGACGGTGTTTTCCATGTACCCGCAAGCACATCGGGCTCGGAAGAACCGTTGTCACCGCCTCCGCAGGAAGCAAAGAGTGAAACGCTCAGAGCGAGTACCATAACGATCGCTAAAATTCTTAATGCTTTTTTCATAACTATTCTCCTTCACAATAAATATTTGATAAAAGAATTATCACTTTTATTATAAATGTAAAAGGAAACATTTTCAACTGTCATATCTTCCAAATATATAACCTGAAATATGGAAAGACGCACAAAAGGGCTGCCGCAAAAAGCGACAGCCCGATGTTGTTAATGATTTGTTTTGCTCACAAATTACTTGGAAGCGATTGCAGCCTGAGCGGCAGCGAGGCGGGCAATCGGAACACGGAAGGGTGAGCAGGATACATAATCGAGACCAATCTTGTGGCAGAACTCAACGGATGAGGGATCACCGCCGTGCTCACCGCAAATACCGCAGTGAAGCTCGGGACGGGTAGCCTTACCCTTTTCGATAGCCATTTCCATAAGCTGACCAACGCCTGCCTGGTCGAGCTTAGCGAACGGATCGTTCTCGAAGATCTTCGCGTCATAATAAGCGTCGAGGAACTTACCGGCGTCATCACGGCTGAAGCC
>JAHLBL010000209.1 GCA_020625635.1 bacterium | reverse complement strand
CGTCTACAGAGGGAACCTTATCCTTGAAGGACATAAATACCGCAGCTGTGTGACCGTCGGAAACGGGAACGCGCAGGCACTGCGAGGTGATGGCGATATCGTCGCTGTTAACGATCACGCCGTTCTCGATCTTGCCCCAGATCTTGAGGGGCTCCTTCTCGGACTTCTCTTCCTCGCCGCCGATATACGGAATGAGGTTGTCAACCATCTCGGGCCATGTGTTGAAGTTCTTTCCTGCGCCCGAGATCGCCTGATATGTACAAGCGAGCACCTTGTTCACGCCGAGCTCCTTAAGCGGATGGATAGCGGGAACATAGCTCTGGAGAGAGCAGTTGGACTTAACCGCTACAAAGCCTCTCTTTGTGCCGAGGCGCTTGCGCTGATCCTCGATAACCTTGATGTGGTCGGCGTTGATCTCGGGAATAACCATCGGAACATCGGGTGTGAAGCGGTTGGCGGAGTTGTTGGAAACGATGGGGCACTCAGCCTTTGCGTAAGCCTCCTCAAGAGCCTTGATCTGGTCCTTGGGCATATTAACTGCGCAGAAGCAGAAGTCGACCGTAGCGGCAACCTTCTCGACCTCAGCGGCATCCATAACTGTCATATCCTTAACCTGCTCGGGCATCGGGTCGGAGAGCAGCCAGCGGCCTTCCATAAGCTCGCCGTATTTCTTTCCCGCGCTGCGTGAGCTGGCAGCCAATGTAGTAATATTGAACCAGGGATGTTTATCGAGGAGCAAAAGGAATCTCTGTCCCACCATACCTGTGGCGCCGATTACGCCGACATTATATTTTTTCATTACTCATTCCTCCATAAAATTACAATTTTAATACAATAGTTGTATCTTTCCCAAAAATAAGATATTATGTAATAAAACATTTGACAAATTTCTGACAACTATTATATACTACCTTATAATATAACATTATCACAAATTAATGTCAATTATTTAATTGCAAAAAATATGAAAGGATTCCCAATGAAAACAAGTGATTTTTACTACGATTTACCCGAGGAACAAATCGCGCAGACGCCGCTGGAGCCGAGAGATTCGTCGAGGCTGATGGTGCTCGGCAGAGAAAGCGGCAGCATTGAGCACAGACACTTTTACGATATCATAGATTATCTTGAGGAAGGCGACTGCCTTATAGCGAACGACTCGAGGGTTCTGCCCGCGAGGATCTACGGAACAAAGGTCGGCACGGGAGCGAATGTCGAGTTCCTTCTGCTGAAGCAGGTTGAGAACAACACGTGGGAAACGCTCTGCAAGCCCGGAAAGAAAGCGCGTGAAGGCGCGCGGTTCATATTCGGCGACGGAATTATGACAGCGACTGTAAGAGAGGTCAGGGACGACGGAAACAGAGTAGTCGAGTTCGAGTGTGAGGAAAACTTCTTCGCAACTCTCGACAAAATCGGACAAATGCCACTTCCCCCCTACATCACCAAAAAGCTCGAGGACAAGGAGCGCTACCAGACCGTCTACTCCCACGAGCTCGGCTCAGCCGCGGCTCCGACAGCGGGGCTTCACTTCACAACAGAGCTGATGGACAGGATCAGAGCAAAGGGCGTTAAAATCGCTTACGTAACGCTCCACGTCGGGCTCGGCACATTCAGACCCGTAAAGGTCGACGATGTAACAAAGCACAAGATGCACAGCGAGCACTACGAAGTCCCCGGGGAAACCGCGCGGATTATCAGAGAGACCAAGGCGGCGGGCAAGCGCGTGATCGCAGTAGGCACAACCTCGTGCAGGACGCTCGAGAGCGTCGCCACGGAATTCGGCGAAGTAAAAGCCTGCGACGGCTGGACGGACATCTTCATTTATCCGGGCTATAATTTCAAGGTTCTCGACGGACTTATCACAAACTTCCATCTTCCCGAAAGCACGCTGATTATGCTCGTATCGGCGTTCGCGGGCTACGACAACGTGATGAACGCCTACAAAACGGCAGTGGAGGAAAAATACAGATTCTTTTCCTTCGGAGACGCTATGTGCATTTTATAGGCATAACGCACTCATATTATGTTGACATCACCGCATAATAAGAGTATAATATTATTATAAAGCTAAAGGAGATGTTATTATGGCTAAGGTCAGCACAAATATCAGCATAGATGCGGAAATCAAAAAGCAGGCTCAGGAGCTTTTTGCCGAGCTTGGTATGGATTTGTCAACAGCGGTCAATATTTTTATTCGTCAGGCGCTAAGACAGCGCTCTATTCCCTTTGAAATTACAACTGAAACACCTAACTCTGTAACAACAGCGGCAATAGAAGCCGCTGAAAAAGGTGAAGATGTTTACGGTCCTTTTGACAATGTAGAGTCTTTGATGGAGGCTTTAAATGCTTAAAATCGAATTCACGGGACAGTTCAAAAGGGATTATAAGCTCGCTGTAAAAAGAGGTTGTAACGAAAAAGAACTGGCAACTGTTGTTTCACTTCTCGCGTCACAACAGCCCCTGCCATCTAAATACAGAGATCATTCCCTGGAGAATTCACGCAACTACAAAGGACTGCGTGAATGCCATATAAAACCCGACTGGCTGTTAATCTACAAAATATATTCCGACAGGTTGATTTTAGAATTGATCAGAACAGGTACACACAGCGATTTATTTTAACTATTCGGCGTGGATTGTTCACGCCGAAAATGTTTTACCGTTCAAAGATTTTTTATACCACGCTGTGATGATTCCGTAGACAGGTGATAATATGTTTAAAGTAATCAAAAAAGAAAACAACGCGAGACGCGGTGAAATCAGCACGGTCCACGGCACGGTACAGACACCCGCGTTTATGAACGTCGCGACCTGCGGCGCGATCAAGGGAGCGCTGTCGGCGTTCGACTTAAAGGACGCAAAGTGCCAGATAATGCTGAGCAACACCTACCACCTCCATCTCAGACCCAGTGACGACAAGGTAAAGCAGCTCGGCGGTCTGCACAGGTTCACAAGATGGGACGGCCCGATCCTGACGGACAGCGGCGGATTCCAGGTATTCTCGCTCGCAAAGCTGAGAAACATTACCGAGGACGGCGTTACGTTCAACTCACATATAGACGGTCATAAAATCTTTATGTCGCCCGAGGTCAGTATGCGGATCCAGTCCAATCTCGGCTCGACGATAGCTATGGCGTTTGACGAGTGCGTTGAGAACCCCTCGCCTTACGATTACACGAAGAAATCTGCCGACCTGACCGCAAGATGGCTGAAGCGCTGCAAGG
>JAHLBL010000208.1 GCA_020625635.1 bacterium | reverse complement strand
TAATCGCCCATATTGGCTGCGTCGCCCTCGCAGGCGTAGTCCGCGCCGTTGATCCAACCGAAGAGGTAATATGTCTTATCGTCAGGCTTATCTGTAGTTGTCTCGGTCACTGTAGCTGTCTCAGTAACTGTTTCGGTAACGGACTCTGTAACAGGCTCTGTCTCGATAACAGCGTCGCCGCCGCCCGAAATTGTACCATCTATGGAGAACTTATCCTTGAAATCGGGATTTACAACGGAACGGTCGATGTACTTATCATAGTTATCGCCATTCTCCGACTTATCGGTGGACAAGTTATAATAATCGACCTCGATTGTAGCGCTTGTAGCCTGGAGAACCTCAAAGGAAACCTTCAGAACTTCAGCTTTCGTCTTGTAATCCCAAGTACCGGACGTTGCGGAGAAGTTGCAATATACCGCGTCATACTTCTCCTGAGTCTCTTCAGAGAAATTCTTAACGGGAGCGGAGAATTTCTCCTGCATTCCGCCGCCAAGAGCTGTCATGGCAGTAGCCTTAAGCTTTGTGTGGTCGAAATTCACCCGAATTTCACTGTTCAGGATTGTGTCATCCGCCTGGAGCTGAAGTGTAAGTTCAAAGGTATCGCCCTTTGAGTAGGAGCGTGTAACATCGTCAAAGAAAGCGTTTTTCGCCTTAAGAGTTACGTTGCCCTTGTCAGCAGCAGATGCAGAAATGACCGTTGCCATTGTAACCATCGATAAAAGCATCATGATCGAAAGAACAATCGCAACTGATTTTTTTAACATTTGCATTTTTCATTATCTCCTTTTCTTGCAAATTATTCCGTATAATATAAAATATTATAACTCACTTAGTATTTTATAACGAAAATGTTACAAAATCAATCAGCAATATATATAAAATTGCTATGTGGTTTTTGTTTATTATTTTTTTATTCCTAAAATGAAAAAAGGGAGAAAGCTCGCGCTCTCTCCCCTGTCGGAATATTATTTTTTAACCTTGACCGTAAATGTCCAGTAATCCTGTCCGTTCTTAACGGTGATCTTTGCCTTGCCTGCCTTTACGCCGACAACCGTTCCGTTTGCGGAAACCTTTGCGACGCTCTTGTCGGAGGACTTATATTTCGTAGTATACTTGGATTTTCCGAACAGCTTATTGATCTTCGCCTTGGCTCCGACCTTGAGCGGTGCGGCAAACTTAGCGCCGCTGTGATTATAGCCCATAGTCATATCAAAGGCGTATTTCATTGCGGCAGAGCCGATCCGACCGATAATCTTCGCGTTCTTGACGGGAAGGTAATACTCGCCCTCCTCGCTGTCAAAGAAGTAGTAATATCCTACCGCGCCTATGCCGATCGAGGTAACTCCCGAGGGTATGGTTACGGTGCTGAGCGCGTGACAGGCAAGGAACGCCTCGTCATCGATTTCTTTTAAAGTGGACGGCAGACTGACTGCGCTGAGCTTGGTGCAGCCGTTAAACGCCTGATATCCTATGCTCTTTAAGCCGCTCTCTATAACAAGAGTTTTGAGCTTGTATGAATACTCAAACGCCATGGGGCTGATTTTAACGGTTCCCTTCTTGATGGTAAGCTTCTTCGGAACTGTGCCGTTATATGTAACCGCCACCTTGTTTATATACAGAACGCCCTTCGGCTTGCTCTTAAGCCACGCGGTATTATCAAAGGCGTCGTGACCGATCGTCTTGAGATTTGCGGAATATGTAATCTTACTGAGATTCTTGCAGTGAGTAAAGGCGTTGCTGTCGACCTGCTTTACGCTGTCGGGAAGCTTAATGCTTTTGAGAGCTTCGCAGTCGTAGAAAGCGGAACTTCCGATTTTTTTGATACCCGAGGGAAGTTTAATACCGGTGAGTTTCTTGCACTCGCTGAACATATCCGTGGGAATCTCGCTCATTCCTGCGGGAAGGCTCACGGTTTTGAGGTTTTTGCAGCCTTCAAAAAGGCGAGTGCCTACCGTCTTTACCGTCGAGGGCAGAGTGAACGAAGCGAGTTTCGTGCATTTTGCGAACGCGGAGGAGTTTATTTCCGTAACGGATGATGGGATTTTTATTGTCTCGAAGCCGCACTCCTCAAACGCGCTGTCGCCGATTTTGACGAGCCCGCTAGGAAGCACAACGGAATCGAGCTCTTTACAGCCGTCAAACGCGCTGCTTTCAATTGATTTTACGCTTTTTGGAATATTAACCAGCTTCAGGTTTTTACACATAAAGAAGGTATCCGAGGGAATCGTTTCCAAATTCTTTGGCAGCACAACGGATTCAAGATTATCGCTGTAGGCAAAAATGTTGTCGCCAAGCTCGGTAACAGTGTCGGGAATTGTTACGGACTTCAGATTGTCGCATCTTTCGAAAGCAAACTCACCGATTTTCTCTACTCCGTCGGGAATGATGACAGAGCGGACTTTTGAATCGGAAAAGCAGAAAGGCGCGATCGCGGTAGTACCGTTCCTGAGAACAACGTCCTGAGCGTCGCCCTTGACCTGATAAGCGAGCTTGCCGAAATAAAGCACGCCGTCGGGAAGACTGTCAAACCACGCGGTATTTTTAAAAATATTGATACCGGACTCGGCGTCTTCACAGAGAACATTTACCTCTGCGAGAGCAGAGCAATCCTCAAAAGCGGAAGACTCAATGACTTTCACTGACTTCGGAACAGTTACCGCGCTCAGAAGTTTGCAGTTCTCAAACGCGCACATCCCGATTTTCTCGATACCCTCGTCAAAGGTGAGGCTCTCCATACCCATACAATAGCGGAAAGCTCTCTCCTTGATGGTTCTTACGCCCGACGGGATATGAACGCTCTTCAGCGCGGGGCAGTAGTTAAAAGCCCACTTGCCGATTTTTGTAACGCCGTTGCCGAACGTGACCTCTTCAAGGGTAATCATATTGTCAAAGGCGTAGTTGCCGATGTTCGTAACGCCGTCGCCGATCACTACTTTCTTGATGTCATAATAATGCCACGGGTACCAGTCCATTTCCTTGCGGTTTCCCATAGAACCGCTGCCGTCGATCGTCAGTGTACCTGCCGCCTCGTCTATGTGATAGGTGCAGTCTCCGACAGTTCCGTCGTCGTCACCCGAAGGCACAGCGGAAATCTCCGCTGCCTGAGCGGCAACGCCTACAGATATAACCGACATAAGCATCAGAGCGGCAAGAAACGCCGCGAGAATTGATTTGCAGTGTTTTTTCATAATAATTTCCATAGCCTTTCCGCCCACAAATTAAAGTTATTTACA
>JAHLBL010000207.1 GCA_020625635.1 bacterium | reverse complement strand
GTCTCGATCGGCTTGTCGGTGACGGTCTCTGTCTCCTTGGGTTCGGTTGTTGTTTCGGTTTCGGTAGGCTGTTCGGGTTCGCTGCCGCCCGAAAGCGCGCCGTCAATCGAGAAAGTATTCTTTGTGCTTTCGGCGACCTTTGAACGGTCGATCAGCTTGATATACTCCTTGCCTTCGCCTGAGCCGTCTACAGAAAGGTTGTAGTAATCGAGTTCCATAGAAATGGGAGCCGAAGCGTCCAGCACCTCGAACGAAACCTTCATAACCTCGGCTTTCTCCATGTACTCAAAGGTTCCTACTGACGACGAGAAGTTGGCTGTGACCATATTCTCCTTCTCCTGAAGAGCGTCGGAAAAGTTTTTGGCGTTGGAGGCGTATTTTTCAGCGGCGCCTCCGCCGAGAAGCGTAATTCCCGTAGCGTGGAGCTTTGTGTGGTCGAAATAAAGATTGATCTGGCTGTTCATAACGAGCTTTTCAGCCTGAAGCATAATAGTCGCGTCAAAGGTCTCGCCCTGAGCGTAAGCTTTGTTTATGTCCTTGAAAAAGGCGTTTTTAGCCGATAAGGTAACGGTTGTCTTTTCCGCGGCTGAAGCTGAAACAGCGTTAAACGCGACAAATGCCGACATCAGCATAAGCGCCGAAAGGATTAAGGCAATCGTTTTTTTGAATTTGTTCATATTTATCTCTCCTTTGTGAATAAATATACCATTTATATTTTATCACATATTTCAGTTCGTTACAATCGGAAATTCGGTTATTTCAGTATCTTTTTCAGATAATGTCCCGTAAAGGAGCTTTCGTTCTCCGCGACCTGCTCGGGAGTGCCTTCGGCAACTATTGTGCCGCCGTTGTTTCCACCCTCGGGACCGAGGTCGATTATGTGGTCGGCGATTTTGATAAGGTCAAGGTTATGCTCGATTACGATAACTGTGTTGCCTGTGTCTACGAGCTTGTTGAGAACCTCGATAAGCTTATGAACGTCGGCGATGTGCAGACCTGTGGTCGGCTCGTCCAGAATGTAAACCGTCTTGCCCGTGCTGCGCTTAGCGAGTTCCGTAGCGAGCTTTACGCGCTGAGCCTCTCCGCCCGAGAGCGTCGTCGCGGGCTGACCTATTTTGATGTAGCCGAGACCTACATCGAAGAGCGTCTGAAGCTTGCGCTGAATTCTCGGTATGGACGAGAAGAACTCCAGCCCCTCCTCGACCGTCATCTCGAGAACGTCGTGAATCGACTTGCCCTTGTAGCGGACCTCCAGCGTTTCGCGGTTGTAGCGCCTGCCCTTGCACACGTCGCAGGGAACGTAAACGTCGGGGAGAAAATGCATTTCGATCTTGATGATTCCGTCGCCCTGACACGCCTCGCACCGACCGCCCTTCACGTTGAAGGAGAAGCGGCTCTGAGTGTAGCCGCGCATTTTAGCCTCCGAGGTTGACGCGAACAGACTGCGTATGTCGGTGAACACGCCCGTGTAAGTTGCGGGGTTGGAGCGCGGTGTGCGTCCTATCGGGCTCTGGTTGATGTTTATTACCTTGTCGAGGTGCTCCAGACCGCGTATGCTCTTGTGAGCGCCCGCGCGCATCTTGGCGCGGTTGAGCTCGGTCGCGAGCTTTTTATAGACTATTTCGTTGACGAGCGAGCTCTTTCCCGAGCCCGAAACGCCCGTAACGCAGATAAACTTTCCGAGCGGGAACTTTACATTGATGTTTTTCAGGTTGTTCTGAGCCGCGCCCTTGACTTCGAGAAACTTTCCGTTGCCCTTGCGGCGCGCTTCGGGAACGGGGATGTAGCGCTTTCCGCTCAGATACTGTCCCGTAACCGACTCTTCGCACGCCTTTATGTCGTCGACGGTTCCCGTTGCGATTATCTCGCCTCCGTGGATTCCCGCGCCCGGACCGATATCAATAATGTGGTCGGCGGCGTACATGGTGTCCTCGTCGTGCTCCACTACGATCACGGTGTTGCCCACGTCGCGCAGACGCTTCAGAGTGGCGAGCAGCTTTTCGTTGTCGCGCTGATGGAGTCCGATCGACGGCTCGTCAAGCACGTACATAACGCCCATCAGCGAGGAGCCGATCTGAGTCGCGAGACGGATTCGCTGGCTTTCGCCGCCCGAGAGAGTTCCGCTCGAGCGCGACAGTGTCAGGTAACCGAGACCGACGCTGTTGAGGAAGTTGAGCCTGTCGCGGATCTCCTTGAATACCGCTTTGCCGATGAATCTGTCACGCTCGCTGAGGTTGGAGGTCCTGATGAAGTCGAGCGCTTCCACGACCTGCATATCGCAGAACTGAGCGATATTGAGTCCGCCCACGGTGACGGCGAGGCTCGTTTTTGACAGCCTTTGTCCGTTACATTCGTCGCAGGGGATCTCAGCCATATAGCCCTGTATTTCGTCCTTTATCCACGCGCTTGAGGTTTCGCGGAAACGGCGCTCGAGATTGTTTACAACGCCCTCGAACGGACGCGTCATCTTTCTCTCGTCGCCGAACGGCATACGGCGGACGATGGTGAGCTCCTCGCCCTTTGTGCCGTAAAGCAGTATGTCTATGATTTCCTCGGGCAGCTCGCCCAATGGTGTGTTGAGTGAGAAGTGGTATTTTTCGGCGAGAGCCTGAAAGTACATTTCGGCGATCGAGTTGCCCTCCATAGCCCAGCCGCTTCCCTTCAGTCCGCCCTGAGCGATACTGAGCTCGGGGTTCGGGATAACGAGCTGAGGGTCAACCTTGAGGAAAACTCCGAGACCTGTACACTTCGGGCAAGCGCCGAACGGATTGTTGAAAGAGAACATTCTCGGCGCGAGCTCCTCCACGCTCACTCCGTGCTCGGGACAAGCGTAGTTTTGTGAGAACGTGACGTCCTCTCCGCCGAGTACGTTTACCGTGATCAGTCCCGAGGTGAGCTTGGACGCGGTTTCAATCGAATCGGCGAGCCTCGAACGGATTCCGTCATTTACGACAAGTCGGTCAACGACGATCTCGAGAGTGTGCTTTTTGTTCTTTTCGAGCGTGATTTCCTCGGATAAATCGTATATCTCGCCGTCCGCGCGTACACGGACAAAGCCCGATTTTCGGGCGCGCTCGAGCTCCTTCTGCTGTGTGCCCTTCTTGCCGCGGACGATCGGAGCCATGATCTGGATTTTTGTTCCCGCTTCGAGCTCCAGTACCTTATCGACGATCTGGTCGACCGACTGGCGGCTGATTTCCCTGCCGCAGACGGGACAGTGCGGAACGCCGATCCTCGCGAACAGAAGACGCAGATAGTCGTAGATCTCCGT
>JAHLBL010000206.1 GCA_020625635.1 bacterium | reverse complement strand
TTTATGATGAAAGTCTTATTTAGGAGGCAGGAGTATGACGCCGAAGGAAGAATTTATTAAGATATACAGAGAAAACATCGAGAGAGACGGAGCCGAGGAGCTGCTCGAGTGGATCGAGAAAACCGACTTTTTTGACGCTCCCGCCAGCACACGCTATCACTGCGCGTGCGAGCACGGGCTTGTTATGCACTCAGTGAGTGTATTCAATACGCTGGTCGAGAAGCATTTTGACGAGGAGACCGACAATATGGAGAGCTTCGCTATTGTCGCTCTGCTGCACGATTTATGCAAGGCTCAGTTCTACAAAATCTCGAGCCGCAACGTCAAGAACGAGGAGACGGGACGCTGGGAGAAGGTTCCTTATTATTCTATCGAGGATCAGTTCCCCTACGGTCACGGCGAAAAATCCGTGTTCCTGATCGAGCGCAAGATGCGCCTGAAGCTTGACGAGGCTATGGCTATCCGCTGGCATATGGGCGAGTTCGGCGGAGATAACAGCAACACGATATCACAGGCGTACAACCGCTATCCGCTCGCTGTCAAGCTCCATTTAGCCGACCTTGAATCCACCTTCCTGCGCGAAAAAGGCACATCGGCGGTGAACAGATGATACTGCTTGAGGCTATGGCGCGGGCTGAACAGCTCCGCAGAGAATTAAAATATCACAGCGACCTCTACTATAATCAGGACAGTCCCGAGATCGACGACTTCACCTACGACAGGATGATGCGCGAGCTGGAGGACATCGAGGCTGAGTTCCCCGAACTGATAACGGAGGACTCGCCGACTCAGCGCGTCGGCGGTCAGGCGGGAGAAAAATTCTCTCCCGTTACTCACGCCGTACAGATGGCGAGCCTTCATGACAGCTTTTCATTTGACGAGCTGCGCGATTTTGACCGCAGGGTGAGAGAGGTCGCGGACGATCCCGTCTATGTCGTCGAGCCGAAAATCGACGGGCTTTCCGTGTCCGTCGAGTACAGAAACGGTCTGCTCATCCGCGCGTCTACACGCGGCGACGGCATTACGGGCGAGGACGTCACCGACAATATCCTGACTATAAAGTCGCTCCCGCACAGGCTTAAAAACGCTCCCGCGTACCTCGAGGTGAGGGGAGAGGTCTATATGTCGTTCGAGAGCTTCGAGGCTCTCGTGAAGCGTCAGGAGGAGAACGAGGAAACTCCGTTCAAAAATCCGCGCAACGCAGCGGCTGGCTCGCTCAGGCAGAAGGACAGCCGCGTGACCGCGTCGCGCTCTCTCGATATTCTGGTGTTCAACATTCAGCAGATCGAGGGCAAGGAGATCGTTAATCACGCTCAGGCGCTCGATTATATGGCGGAGCTCGGGCTCCCCACAGCCGCTCACAGCGTATGCGATACGATGGAGCAGGTCATAGCCGAGATCGGGAGGATCGGCGATAACCGCGGTGATTTCAGCTTCGCGATTGACGGCGCGGTCGTAAAGGTCAACGATTTTGATATGCGCGAGGAGCTCGGCTCAACCGCGAAATTCCCGCGCTGGGCGGAGGCGTATAAGTACCCGCCCGAGGAAAAGATAACAACTCTGCTTTCGATTGAGATAAACGTCGGCAGAACGGGCGTGCTCACGCCTGTCGGTAATTTTGAGCCCGTGCTTTTAGCGGGCACGACGGTGTCGAGAGCGACGCTCCATAACAGCGATTTTATTTCCGAAAAAGAAATTTGTGTAGGTGACAAAGTGCTCATAAGAAAGGCGGGGGAGATTATCCCCGAGGTGCTGTCCGTCGTTGAGCACGGCGAGAACAGCGTGCCCTTTGAGTTCCCGACGCTCTGTCCGTCCTGCGGAAGTCCCGTGTCGCGCGAGGAGGGCGAGGCGGCTGTCCGCTGTACAAACACCGACTGTCCCGCCCAGCTTATGCGCCATCTGATCCATTTTGTCAGCCGCGACGCTATGGACATCGACGGTCTCGGTCCCGCGGTGCTCGAGCAGCTGTCTCAGTCACAGCTCGTCAGCTCGCCCGCCGACCTTTACAGGCTAAGCTTTGAGGACGTTCTTACGCTCGACAAGAAAAAGGAGAAATCGGCGCAGAACCTTATCTCCGCGCTCGAAAAATCAAAATCAAACGAGCTTTACCGACTGATTTACGCGCTCGGTATTCCGCATATCGGACTGAAGGCGGCGCAGCTTCTCTGTCAGCGCTTCAGGACGATCGACGACGTGATGAACGCGGGGGCTGAGGATATCCTCACTATTGACGGCTTCGGCGATATTATGGCTCAGTCCGTGGAGCAATATTTTTCTCTGGATAGCTCAAAGGCTCTTATAGCTGAGCTTCGCGAGCTCGGACTTAAGATGACGCCCTCCGAGGTCAGACAGTCGGGCGGCGTGTTCGACGGCAAGACGTTTGTCCTTACGGGAACTCTGCCGACGCTTTCGCGCAAGGAGGCGTCGAAAATTATCGAGGACAACGGAGGAAAAACCTCGTCCTCGGTCAGCAAGAAAACCGACTACGTTCTCGCGGGCGAGGCGGCAGGCTCGAAGCTGACAAAGGCTCAGTCGCTCGGAATAACGATAATCACCGAGGAAGAGCTTCTTGAATTAACGAAAAACTGAATATCCGAATCACATCGGGAAGACAGGACTGCCGACAAGGCGATCCGTCTTCCCTTTTTTGTTGTCATATTTTTCCGCCCTGCGTCATATATCTTACTATGAAAAATTCTTTTAAAAACGCGGTACAAGCACTGCCCGATTTTATGCGGGCTATGCTCTGCTCACTGCCGGAAAGCGTCACAAAGGACGTTACGGAAATCCGCATACGCGCGGGCAGACCGCTCGTGCTGACGGCGGGCGAAAAAACATATTATTTATCACGGACAGGCGTGCACTCGCGGCTTCCCTCGGTTCCGTTTGTTCCGTCCGCGGGGCAGCTCGCGGACTGTGTCGCCGCGCTGTGCGACTATTCGGTTTACTCGCGGCAGAACGAGATCTGCGAGGGCTTTATTACACTCAGAGGCGGAAGCCGCGCGGGCGTATGCGGTACGGCTGTAATTGACGGCGGCAGAATTACCAACGTTAAAAACATCAGCTCCGTCAACCTCAGAATCGCGCACGAGATTACCGACTGTTCAAAGTCGGTGCTGGAGCGCGTCAGTCCCGAAAACGGCGTTCTGCTGTGCGGCGCTCCGTGCAGCGGAAAGACTACCGTTCTGCGCGATATGGCGAGAGTGCTCTCGCGCGGCACGCGCGTTTCGCTGATTGACAGCAGGGGAGAGCTTGCGGCTGTGTTCCGAGGCGAGCCGCAGAACGACGT
>JAHLBL010000205.1 GCA_020625635.1 bacterium | reverse complement strand
ATTTACGCCTATAAGGTAGCCAAGGCTGTCGCGGGCGGAGAATATGAGCTTGGAATCCTCTGCTGCGGTACGGGAATAGGTATCTCGATTGCCGCCAACAAGGTTAAGGGGATCCGCGCCGCTGTCGTCAGCAACGAATTCGGCGCAGAGATGACACGCCGCCACAATAACGCCAACATTCTCTGTATGGGCGGTCGTGTTACAACGGAGGAGGACGCGGTTAAGTTCGCTGATATCTTCATTAACACTCCGTTCTCCGAAAATGAGGAGCGCCACACCCGCCGTGTCGCTATGCTCGCTGACATCGAAAACGGAACTTTCGACGTTTGATTACAACTTATTTGTTAATTGTTACAATTTTCCACTGAGTTTTCCACAGGAAATTACTTGTTTGTAATATAAATTAACAAAAAATTTCATTTTCTTAAATTTATTTACAAAAAACCCTTGTTTTTTTTCGTTATTCGTATTATAATAGTCTCACGTTGTTTTTAAAGAATTATTTTAACGAATTAAAACGAATATAAAATAGGGAGAAAGAAAATGAGACTCAGAAAACAGGAACTGGGTGACCGTAACCTTGTAGGTCACCGTGTGGAATTAGTCAGAAAGAAAAAGGGTATGAAGCAGAAGGAGCTTCTCGCTCAGCTTCAGGTAAACGGCGTTGATATGAACGCCTCCGGTCTTTCCAAGCTTGAGGGACAGATCAGATTCGTCACGGACGTTGAGCTCGTCGCTCTCGCGGACATCCTCGAAGTTTCTGTAGACTATCTGCTCGGCAGAGAATAATAATAAATTAAAGCGTGTCTTAATCGGCACGCTTTTCTTTTTGTGTGATGGGAAAAATTACTCACGGATAAGATACACGAAAGCGGAAGTGCTATTCGCGCGCGTTTTCTTGTGTGACGGAGATTTCCCGTATTTTTTTTAGCCCTTCTCTCAGAAGCTCCTCGCTGATGGGAGAGAAGTTTATTCTTATTACGTCGTCGGTTGAAGTCTGCATCAGCTTTATTCCCGCGTCGGCGCATTTTTCGACGATTCCGCCGACGTTTGTCTTGATTTCGTAGAACATAGCGGTCTCGTTGAAGATGAAGCTGTCAAAGCATTCTTCCACGATAGCGCGGACGGTTTCGTTTTTCGCGCGGTAGTATCTGCGTGACTTTCTCAGGTGTTTTTCGAGCTTGCCGTCGTTTATGTACTCGGCGAGAGCGAGCTGTTCTATTTTGGACGTGGTCTGGTTGTAGTTGTTCTTTATCGCGCTGTACTTTTTCGCCAGATCATCGGGAAGCGCCATATAGCTTATACGCACCGAGGGGAGAAGGATCTTAGAGAACGAGCCGATATATACCGTGCTCTCGGGTGAGCGGCTCTGCATACATACCGACGGGTGAGTTTCATATCGCAGCTCTCCGTTGTAGTCGTCCTCGATAATAAGACAGCCGTTGCGTTCCGCCCAGTCTATCAGCTCGGATTTGCGCGAGAGCCGCGTCGGCTTTCCGTTGAGGCTGTTATAGTTCGGATTGATCAGCAGGATGTCGGGATTGATTTGGTTCAGCGACTCAATGCTCACGCCCTTTGAGTCGTTCTCAAAGTAGCTTATTCTGTAGTCAAAATCCCTGAAAACCTGCTCCGCCTGCGGGAAGAAATTTTTCTCCATGGCAACCGTTCTGCCGACGCCGAGCATTCCGCATAGGATGTATATGAGCGTCTGTGAGCCTGAGCCAACAATAACGCGCTGAGAGTCGGTGCTGACGCCTCTCGTGGCGAAGGCGTACTTTACGATCGCGCCGCGCAGGGCGGCTTCGCCCTGATTCTCGCCGTAGGTGTTCAGCAAATACTCCTTGTTGAGGATATCCTTGACGTACTTTCTCCACTCCTTGATATTGCTGCAGTTCTTGTCGATTCCTTTCCCCGAAAAGTCGTACTTGTAGCGGCGCTTGTCGGCTGTTTCGTCGGTGCTGTCGGCGGCGCGTCTTTTGTTGACGCGTATGCCTTTCTCGACAAAGTAGCCTTTCTTCGGCTGGTTTACGATATAGCCGTCCGAGCAAAGCATATTGTACGCGGTTTCGACTGTTGTTTTTGAGATGCCGAGGTCAAAACAAAGCTTTCTGATCGAGGGGATTTTTTCGCCCTCTCTTATGCTGCCGTTCTCAATCGCGGCTTTTAGCTCGCGGTAGAGCTGGGAGTACATCGGTTCGGAGGTCTTTTTGTTTATTGAAATAAAGTCAGCTATCATTTTTATCACCATAATCAGTATATCACAAATTAAAAAGTAATTAAAGGTTGATATTTGTCTCAGAATTAAGTATAATAAATAATATCGACAAATCTTTTTAAAAGGTGATTTTTATGAGTAAATTATCGAGATTTTTTAATAGTATAAAAGGAAAGAAGGTCTGCTTCGTCGGTATCGGCACGAGCAATCTTCCGCTGATTGAGCTTTTCGCTAAGAAGGGCGCTGTAGTTTCAGCCTGTGACAAGCAGAGCTACGAGGCTCTCGGCGAGAACGCCGTACGAGCACAAGCCGCGGGAGCAAAGCTCATTCTCGGCGACAATTACCTTGAAAATATCGACACCGACATTCTCTTCCGCAGTCCCGGTACGCCGTTTCATCGTCCCGAGCTCGAGAACCTCAGAAAGAAGGGCGTTGTCGTAACGTCCGAGATGGAGGTTTTCTTTGACCTCTGTCCGTGCAGGATCATCGCCGTAACAGGCTCAGACGGTAAAACCACCACCACTACGATTATCTCCGAGCTCCTCAAAGCGGCAGGCAAAAAGGTTCACCTCGGCGGAAACATCGGAACGCCGCTGCTTCCGATAATCGAGCAGATAAAGGAGGACGACGTCGCGGTTGTTGAGCTCTCGAGCTTCCAGCTCATTTCGATGCGCACCAGTCCCGATATTGCCGTTGTCACCAACCTCGCTCCAAATCACCTCGATATACATAAGGATATGGACGAATACGTAGACGCCAAGCGCAACATCGTGCTCCATCAGAACGCCTTTTCAAAGGCTGTGCTTAACCTCGATAACGAGATCGCGGACAGCTTTTCCGCAGATGTGCGCGGTCAGCTCGCGAAATTCTCGCGTAGAAAGCCCGTCATAAACGGCGCGTATCTCGACGGCTCGACCATAATCTATAACGACCACGGTGAGCTCACCAAGATTATGTACTACCACGATATCAAAATCCCCGGTATGCATAACGTGGAGAATTACCTCGCCGCTATTTCCGCTGTGTGGGGAATGGTTGACGTTCCCACTATCGTTGAAGTAGCCAAGAACTTCGGCGGCGTTGAGCACAGAGCCGAGTTCGTGCG
>JAHLBL010000204.1 GCA_020625635.1 bacterium | reverse complement strand
CTCGGAACATGGGACGGCGCGAACATCGAGATCGCCGAGCAGGCTGGTGTTGAGAACGAGTACATCTTCGGCGCGAGAGTTGAAGAGGTTGAGGCTATCAAGGATTCTTATTCCTCACGTTCTGTTTACAACGCTAACCCCGAGATCAAAGAGGTTGTCGATACTCTTATCGACGGCACAGTATCTGACGGCGGCGCTCAGGGCGAGGGCAGCTTCGCTGAGCTTCACAGAGCTCTTCTCGACGGTGCTTCATGGCACGCAGCTGACCACTACTTCGTACTCTATGACCTCATGAGCTATGTTGAAGCCAAAATCAGAGCTAACAGCGACTACTCCGACCGCATAGCGTTCGGTAGGAAGTGCTTCCTCAATGTTGCTAACGCGGGCAAATTCAGCTCCGACCGCGCGATTATTGAGTATGCTAAGGATCTCTGGCACGTAAACTACAGAGGTAAGAAGGAATAATCTTATCATAATAAATTAACCCGTCTCTGCAAATGCAGAGGCGGGTCGTTTTTTTGTTTCAGAAAATCAAACCTGTTTTTTCCTGTTGATCACAAGACCTACAGCAAAGAACACCGCGGCGTAAATAACGCTTGCGACAATACAAGTAGCCGTATCGCTTCCATTGATTGCTTTTGTTAAAATAGATTCAATCCAGTAATCGAATGTATTAAAGCTCCCAGCTTTGGCAAAATTGTCAATCAGCGAAAGTAAAAGCGAAACAACCATCGGTATGACGATTGTCGCTGCAATCGCGAAGCCGTTGCGGCCTATAACAGCGGACAGCATAAAGAACAATGCATGATAGGCAAGTACTACCACAACCTGAGTAGCGATTGACGTTAAAGAATTTCCAATGTCTCCCGTGCCCCAAAAAACCGTGCCTATGATAAAGCCTGCCATCACAGAAACGAAATACATAATAACTGCTCCGCATAGCGAGGATATATAAGTACCGATATACACGGGCGTCCTGCCGTAACCACGCGCGTAGATATTTTTTATCGTTCCGTCATCGTTCTCGGAACAAACCAGCAAAGCAATAAAGATTCCGCTCAATATCGTAAAGTTTGAGGTGGAAATCGCCTCCGAAGCGAACCTCCAACCGGAATAATTCATCAGATTCGATACATCGAAATTCTCGATCGAGTCCTTCATACTTATCAGCAAATTAACGCTTACGGCACCGAGCACAACGAATCCAGCCGCAATCGCGGTAATTATGTAAAAGCTTTTACGGCGCAGAAGCTTGTCAAATTCAAAACGTAATAATCTGCTCATAGTCACACACCTATCCTTTCGAGGAAGAAGTCCTCCACGTCTGTGCCGACAGTGTGGAAGTCATATACTCCGCAGCCTGCCTGTACGAGCGCCGCGTTTATCTCGGCGGCACGCTCAAGCTCGACTTCGGCTGAAAGACCTGTGGCGTTGTCAACGATGCGCTCCGCGTTGAAGGTTTCGCAGAGTATTTTTCTTGCTGTCACGGGATCCGTGCACTTAATCTCAAGCTTTTTGCCGCATAAAGCCTGAAGCGCCTCGGCGCTCAGCTCCTCGACAAGTATGCCGTTATTGATTATGCCGTAACGCGTGGAGATTCTGGCGAGCTCACCGAGCAGATGGCTCGAAATAAAAAACGTTACTCCCTTTTCGCGGTTTATGTTGATTATGGCGTCGCGGATCTCTTTAATACCCGCGGGGTCAAGTCCGTTAACGGGTTCATCGAGCACGAGAAATTCGGGATTACCGAGCATAGCGATAGCTATACCGAGGCGCTGCTTCATACCGAGCGAGAACGCTCCCGCCTTCTTTTTTCCCGTGTTGGCAAGTCCGACAAGCTCGAGGATCTCCTTTATCTCCTTATCTGTTCCGCCGAACAAAATCGAGAAGCGGCGCAGGTTATCGTACGCGGTCGAGCTCTTGTATAAGCCCGGAGCTTCGATCAGCGAGCCTATTTTCAGACGGGCTTTATCGCACGCCTTCTCACCAAACAGCTCAATCTCGCCTTTACTCGAAAAAATCATTCCGAGGATCATTTTCATTGTTGTGGTTTTTCCCGCGCCGTTTTTACCGATAAAGCCGTAGATATCGCCTTTGTTGATTGTCATATTGACGTTATCCACAACCTTTCGGGAACCGTAGACCTTGGTAAGTCCGCGTGTAGCCAAAACCTTGTCCATATTTTTCTCCTTTCCGGGAAAGCGCACGCGTCAGCGCGTCCGCTTTCGTACAGCCACAGCTCGTGCGCGTGGCGCGCAGCTGAGCGGGCAATAGTAATTTTTGTGACAGCAGGTATTTGTTTTGAAATAACGACTTGTATATTTATCCGTTTTTTGAGTACTCTTCTATCACATAAAAATCGGGGGCTGTCAGTCTGACAGCCCCTTAACTGTTGTTTTATTCTTTATCTGCCTTTTCTTCAGCCTTGGGTGTTGTCTTTTTGGCTTCAGTCTTTTTTGCCGCCTTCTTCGGAGCGGCTTTCTTTACTGCCTTGGGAGCTTCCGCAGCCTCAGCCTTATCAGCCTTCTTAGCAGCCTTTGCCATCTTCTTGCCTGTAGGCTTCTTGATCTCCTGCTTCTTGATAGTCTTGGACTTCGGAGCGCCCTCGGGCTTAGGCATTATGTGGTTGTACTCAAAAGCAATCATCGAAAGCGGCGGAACCGTAACAACGATACTCTGCTTTCTGTAGTTCCACTCTACCTTTGTGGCTCTCTTGTCAGTCTGCGGGAAGTCGCCTGTGCCGCCGAACTCGGGATCATCGGAGTTGAACACTGCCTTATAGGTTCCGAGGTTCGGAACGCCTACGCGGTAGTTTTTACGCGGAACGGGAGTAAAGTTGCAGATGCAGAGAACGGACTTCTTGCCGTCCTTTGTCTTACGTACAAGAGATACAACGGAGCTCTGGTAGTCGTCGCAGCTCATCCACTCGAAGCCTGCGGGATCGAAATCCTGCTCCCAGAAAGCGTTGTGACCTGTGTAGAAGTGCTGCAGTGCGCGGAAGTACTTCTGCATATTGGCGTTGTTCTGGTTATCGTCGATAAGGAACCACTGGAGACCTACCTGTGAATTCCACTCGTCATACTGAGCGAAATCCTGTCCCATAAAGAGGAGCTTCTTGCCGGGGTGAGCGTACATAAAGCCGTAAGCAACACGGAGGTTCGCGAACTTCTGCCAGTCGTCACCGGGCATCTTATTGATCATCGAGCACTTTCCGTAAACGACTTCATCGTGGGAAAGAACCTGGATAAATTTCTCTGTGTAAGCGTAAATCATGGAGAATGTGAGCTTACCGTGCTCATACTGACGGTAAACGGGATCCTTGGAGATATACTCGAGGAAGTCGTT
>JAHLBL010000203.1 GCA_020625635.1 bacterium | reverse complement strand
AGGAAGTCCTCGATCTGAACGGGGTAGATGTTCTCGCCGCCCGAGATGATAACGTCCTTCTTTCGGTCTACGAGGTAGATAAAACCGTCGCTGTCGCGCTCCGCCATATCGCCCGTATAGAGCCAGCCCTCGCTGTCGAGGACCTCCTCGGTAGCCTTTACGTCCTTATAGTAGCACTTCATTACGCCGGGACCCTTTACCGCGAGCTCTCCTACGCCGTGGGTGACCTCGTTGCGGTTTTCATCGACGATCTTTACCTGCCAGCCGTAGCCGGGGATACCGATAGCTCCGACCTTGTTTACGTTCTCAACGCCGAGGTGAACACAGCCGGGACCGATGGACTCGCTGAGACCGTAGTTGGTGTCGTAATCGTGGTGCGGGAAAATCTTTTTCCAGCGCTTGATGAGCGTGGGGGGAACGGGCTGAGCGCCTATGTGCATAAGTCTCCACTGGCTGAGCTCGTACTCGTCGAGGTTTACCTTGCCGCTGTCGATAGCGTCGAGGATATCCTGAGCCCACGGAACGAGAAGCCATACGATGGTACAGCGCTCCTCGCTTACGGTGCGGATAATCCACTCGGGGCTTACGCCGCGCAGGAGCACAGCCTTTGAGCCCGAATAGAGACTGCCGAACCAGTGCATCTTCGCGCCTGTGTGGTAGAGCGGCGGAATGCAGAGGAACACGTCGTCCTTGGTCTGTCCGTGGTGTGCGTGCTCGACCTTTGCCGAATGAACAAGGCTGCGGTGAGCGTGGAGGATAGCCTTCGGGAAGCCCGTTGTGCCCGAGGAGAAGTAGATAGCGCCGTTGTCGTCGTCGGTGATGTAGACGCTGGGAGCCTGTGACGAGCAGTAGTTTATCAGCTTATCGTAGCTGTCTGCGAACGAGGGACACTCGTCGCCGACGTAGAAAACATTTTTTACCTTGGGGATTTTGTCGCGGATCTCCTCGACTCTGCCGATGAACTCGGGACCGAACACGAGCGCGTCGGAGTCGGACTGCTTCAGGCAGTACTCGATTTCCTCGGCTGTGTAGCGGAAGTTGAGCGGAACTGCGACCGCGCCCGTCTTGAGGATACCGAAGTAGATCGGGAGCCAGTCAAGACAGTTCATAAGGAGAATCGCTACCTTGTCGCCCTTCTTTACGCCTCTGGTGAGGAGAAGGTTGGCGAAGCGGTTCGCCTTTACGTCGAATTCGCCCCATGTCAGCTGCTTGCGGAAAGCGCCCGAGCGGTTCGACTCGATGAGGGAATACTCCCTCCACGTTACGTTAGGTATATTTTTTACCTCGGGGTTGATCTCGACCAGCGCGATATCGTTTTTGAAGTAGGTCGCGTTTCTGGTGAGAAGCTCTGTAATCGGCATGAAATGCACTCCTTAAATCAGTTTAAACATAGAAAAATGCCTCGACGACCGCAATCATCGAGGCGGAAAAACTATAAATATTATGTCACTTCAACCTGTGTTTGTCAAGTATAAACGAAAAGACCTCGTAAACTTTGTAGAAACCTTACAAATCTTAGGCGCATTTTTTGGTTTAAAGTGCTAAAGCTTTAAAGCCTTGAAGCGTCAGGGATTCTTTATCCCGAACAGCTCCGCGGCGTTTTCGGCTGTGATGTCGAGGACTTCCTGAGCCGTCAACCCTCGGATTTCGGCGATTTTCTCGGCGACAAGGGCGATGTTGCGGCTGTCGTTGCGCTTTCCGCGCAGAGGAACGGGGCTCATATAGGGCGCGTCCGTCTCGAGCAGCAGCCTGTCCGCGGGAACCTGCGCGGCGCATTCAACGCTGTGTCGCGCGTTCTTGAAGGTAACGACACCGCCGAGGCTGATACTCATTCCGAGGCTTATAACCTCGCGCATAAGATCGACCGAGCCCGAGAAGCAGTGCATAAGCCCCTTCGGTCGGTACTTTCTGAGCAGGCTCATAGTGTCGCCGTGAGCCTCGCGGTCGTGGATGACCACGGGAACGCCGAGCCCGACCGCGAGCTGAAGCTGTTCCTCAAAGACGCGCAGCTGTAAGTCCCTCGGGATGTCCCAGTGATAGTCCAGTCCGATCTCGCCGAGGGCGACGCATTTCGGGTGCTTTAAAAGCTGTGCAAGCCTGTCGAGATAGTCGTCGGGCATATCGTCAAGGTTCTCGGGGTGAAAGCCCGCGGTAAAATAAATGTACGGGTACTTTTCGGCGTAGCCGCGGATAACCTCGGCTGAGCGGAGGTCTGTTGCGTTGGTGATAACGCCGCTGACGCCTGCCTTCGGAAGCAGTTCAAGCAGCTGTGTCCTGTCCTCGTCAAACCACTTGTCGTCGTAGTGACAGTGCGCGTCAAAGATATTATTCAACATCGGTTACCTCGCGGGAGAGCTTAAACAAGGCTTCCGCCCGGGAGGATGCTGTCGTCTATCGTGACTACCTTGAGTCCGCTGCCGCTTTCTGCTGAGAGGATCATACCGCAGCTCTCGATTCCCATCATCTTTCTGGGAGCGAGGTTAGCTACATAGGCGATGTTCTTGCCGACGAGCTCCTCGGGGGAGTAGTACTCCGCGATTCCCGAGAGGATGATCCGCTCGCCCTCGCCGTCGTCAAGGGTGAATTTAAGGAGCTTCTTTGACTTCTTGACCTTCTCGCAGGCAAGTACCTTTGCTACGCGGAGCTCGACCTTTTCAAAATCGTCAAAAGCGATTTCGGGCTTGTGCTCGGGCAGCTCAAAGGCGGCTACCTCCTCGATGGGCTTTTCCTCTTCGGCTGACGCCTTCTGCATTTCCTCGATCTCCTTGTAGAGCTTTTCGGGGTCTATGCGTACAAAAAGCGGAACGGGGTCTCTGAGCTCAACGCCGTGTCTGAACGCTCCGAATTCTGCGAGGCTGTCGTAGGAGCTCTCGTCACAGTTCGTCTGGCTGAGGATAGCGTCGCGCGTGTCGGGCATAAACGGACCGATGAGCACGGCGATATAGCGGATACCCTCGAGCAGGTTGTAGAGGACGGTTCCGAGTCTTCCGCGCTTTTCTTCGTCCTTAGCAAGCGCCCACGGGGTTGTTTCGTCGATATATTTGTTGCAGCGCTTCGCGAGGTTCATAACAGCCTCAAGCGCGTCGCTGATGTGCAGCTTTGTGATACAGTCGTCCACCTTCTTGACCGTGTCGAGGCAAAACGCCCTGAGCTCGTCGTCGACGGGCTCGGAAACGGTCGGAGCCTGTACAACTCCGCCGAAGTATTTTTTATTCATCGCGATCGTGCGGTTGACGAGGTTGCCTAGGGTGTTCGCGAGGTCGGAGTTAAAGCGCTCGATGATAGTCTCATAGGTGATAGAGCCGTCGTTCGCGAAGGGCATTTCGGAGAGCAGATAGTATCTTACCGCGTCAACGCCGATAAGCTT
>JAHLBL010000202.1 GCA_020625635.1 bacterium | reverse complement strand
GGAGCTGTCAGCCGTGAGGCTGACTGAGGAGGTGGAAAGGCATAAATTAACGGAATTGCTCGTAAATTCTATGTTACGTTATTTGACCTCTTCCGTCACGCCTAAAGGCGTGCCACCTTCCCCTGAAAGGGGAAGGACTTATTGAGCGCCGCCGAAAGATCCATATATAAATACAATCGGGCAAACAGGCTTCCTATAGAACAACCTGTCTGCCCGACATTAATTGTTAATTGTCAATTAGTTTAATTATTTAACTTTTACGCTGAATACGAGCTTCTTACCGTTAGCCTGAACGATGATCTTTGTGCTGCCCTTGCGGACGCCCTTGACAACGCCCTTCTTGTTTACGGTAGCGATCCTCTTGTTCTTTGAGGTATACTTGAATTTGCCCGAGCCGTTTACTTTGATCTGAACCTTTCCGCCCTTCTTGATTGTAGCGGACTTCTTCTTGAGAGAGGGGTTCTTAACGGTGATGGTGAACTTCTTGGAAACGCCGTTGTTGCTGACTTTGATTGTGGTCTTGCCCTTCTTTAAGCCTGTTACTTTGCCCTTGGAGCTGACCTTGGCGATCTTGGTGTCGGCTGACTTGAAGGTTGTCGCGCCGTCGCCGTTAACTACTGTGGCGTTGATCTTGTAAGTGCCCTTCGTGTAGACGGAAGCGGACTTCTTCGCGAGTGTTATAGTGGTCTGCTCGTCGGTCGTAGGAGCGTTGAGAGCTTCCTTGAAGGAAGTCGAGGAAACAACGTCCTTGTCGTCCATAGAGGTGATAACCTGCTTCGCGAGCTTGATCGTGCCGTCGCCTGCCGCCTTAACGGTGAAGGTTACGGAGAAGAAGAACTGCTCCTTGGTGAAGTTGTAGCCATTCTGGGGCTCAGAGAAGTTGAAGCGGAACTCGTCCTTGATGTTCTCTCTGTAGTTGACGATCGGCTTGCCGAGAACGTCGCTGAACTTATAATCCACAATGCTGAGAAGGTCGCTCGGATATCCGAGTGAGAACTGTCCGTTTTCGATGATCACGGGAGTCTTGATATCAGCGCTGTAGGTTACGGTATCGCCCGTCTTGCAGTAGTAGGTAACTCCGTTGAGCTCAAATTTTGTGGTGGCTTTGGCGCTGACGCTCATAACTGAAACAGCGCTGAAAAGCATCAGTACCGCGAGTAAAATCGCAAGTGTTTTTTTCATGTAAAAAACCTCCTGTATTTTGTTTTCATTTGCGCCGCTGCTCCGACGCTTATACACTTTAATTTTATCATATAAGGGCTGAAAAATCTATAGTTAAATATGTATATTTTTGAACCCCGTTTTTTGTATGGTTTGAATATGTTTCGATTTTTTGAAAAGCTTATGTAGACTTTGCGCCGCGGTTGTGTTATTATTTTCTTGGATATTAATACTGTTTAAAATAGGAGGTCAGTATGTTTAAAAAAGTTTTATCAGCGTTTTTGTGCGCGGCTGTTGTGTTCTGCTCGGCTGTCTGCTTTTCGTCCTGCGGCGAAGAGGAAAAAGCCGCTCAGGCTCGTTTTAACCTGACGGAAAATATTTCCGACGGCGAGATCCTTCAGTGCTTCTCGTGGGATTTCAACACCATATACGAGTCACTCGACGACATTGCCGCCGCGGGCTTCAGCGCGATCCAGACTTCCCCCGTTAACGCCTGTCTCGAGGGCGAGGGCGGCGGAATGCGCCTTTACAGCGACGACGGAAGCGGAAAGTGGTACTATCACTACCAGCCCACCGACTTCAAAATCGGCAACTACCAGCTCGGCACACGCGACGAGTTCAAGAAAATGTGCGAAAAAGCGGATGAGCTCGGCATAAAGGTTCTTGTCGATATAATCGCCAACCACACAACTCCCGTCAAGGACGCCGTCAGCAAGGACCTGATCGACGCAGTCGGCGGAATCGACAAGCTCTATCACAAGAATTCCGACAAGGACATCACCAACTGGGGCGACCGCCTGCAGTGCACAACATATAATATGGGCGGACTTCCCGACATCAACACCGAAAACAAGGATTTCCAGGATTACTTTATCAAGTTCGTGAACGACTGTATTGACTGCGGCGCCGACGGCTTCCGCTACGATACGGCTAAGCACATCGGACTTCCCGACGATCCTACCGAGAGCGAGGGCGTCGAGAACAATTTCTGGGAGCGTGTCACTACCGAGATCACCGACGCCGACAGGATATTCAACTACGGCGAAGTGCTTCAGGGCGACAACGACCGTCTCAGCGAGTATATCGACAAAATCGGCGCGACTACCGTCAGCTCCTACGGAGGCACTGTCAGAAGCGGCGTTTCGCGCGGTATGATAAGCCAGTTCGCGCTCGAGGATCTCGGCGTGAGCGAGGACGCCAAGTGCGTTACATGGGTAGAGTCCCACGACAACTACATCAACGACGGCAACTGGAGTATGATGGACGACACGCAGGTCACCCTCGGCTGGGCGATCATCACCGCCAGACAAAAGGGCACGCCGCTGTTCTTCGCGCGTCCCTACGGAGCTACAACCGAGAACGAGTGGGGCACGATGAACCGTATCGGCGCGAGCGGCGATATGTTCTACAAGAGCCCGACCGTCAGAGCCGTAAACTTCTTCCGCAACGCTATGGTGGGTGAGGACGAGAGCTTTATGAACCCCGACGACGACGCTACCTCGATCGTTATAGGCAGAGGAAACAAGGGCGCTGTCATCGTAAATACAATGGAAGACCTGCCCGTCAACTTCGATACGAACCTCGCTGACGGCGAGTACACCGACCGCGTCGACGGCAAGACTGTCTACACCGTTAAGGACGGAAAGATCACCTGCGACACCGATATCCCCGCAAACACCGTTGTCGTTCTCTACAACGAGGGCTACCAAGAGTACGAAACTCCCGCTCTCGTAAAAATCAGCGACGACAACACCTGTCTCACAGCCGAGGACGAGGAGGTCGAGCTTATTGCCGAGAACACCGACAATGCTACCTACAGCATCAACGGCGGAAAGGAAACGTCCTACAAGAACGGCGACAAGGTCACAATGAAGGCTTCCGACCGCAAGGACGGCGTCGCTACTCTCACACTCCGCGCCACGAACAGCGCGGGCGACGCGACATATATGAAGTACTACTTCACGGATCCGCCCAGCACAGAGATCAACCAGATCAACTCGGGCGATAAAATCACCTTTACAAAGCCCGACGGCTGGGACGACACGGTCTACGCCTATATCTACGACGGCGAAGGCGGCGAGGAGAAAACGTGGCCTGGCAACAAGATGAAGAGCCTCGGCGGCGGTAAGTACGAGTACACCGTAAAGTCAGGCTGGTTTGATTCGTACGTCATATTCTCCGACGGCACAAATCAGTATCCCGCTCAGGGACAGCAGGGAGTC